>CAZSBA010000121.1:0-5153 GCA_964605035.1 uncultured Proteiniphilum sp.
GTCCCGGTTGGATTAAGTTCCAATCGGGATTTTTTTTGTTGAATAAATCAACAAATAGTATTATTCCTATTTTATATAAGTATTTATCTGTTTAATTTAGATATATTTGAGGTGCGAAAATATCAACATTAACATTAACATTTAAAATAACAGTTATGAAAAAATTATACACTTTATCAACGCTACTATTTTTCTCTTTTCTATTCTACAGTTGTGGTAGTGATAAACCAGATGATCTACCGGTTAGTATTAACGCAACAGCTGAAAAGTCATTTACAATAACAGCTCAAGCTGGGGATGTAACTACTAAGACAATAACTTTTACCTTGGATGATTTTGCTAAATTAAAGGATTACAAGAAATATGTTGAATCGGGAGTTATACAAACAAGCTCTTTTATTGAGGTAAAAGGTGTTTCTGGAGATGTTGAATTAGTAGATGTAAAACTATCGATGAATAGAGATCCGAAAAATAATTTTACTCTTCCAGATATTACTAAAAACGAAAAGTACCAGGGGATTAATGAACTAAATTTTCTTGATATTATTATAAAAGAAGTTTCAAGTAGGGGAACTTCAACTGTTAAGTTAGAATATAAGTCAAATACTAGTTTTACATCTCCTGTTATAGTATCATTATATTTGAATTCAGTGTTTTCTTTCTAATAGATGCATTTAAATGCTGTATCCTTAGAATAATTGAAAATAAACTTACGAATATTCCATTTGGAGTAAAGAATGGAATTATTAAATTTTTTATTGAGTAAATAATAAGGCTTTTAAATAAGAAGAGGTTGTTTTGTGAAAAACAACCTCTTCTTATCGGTTTAAATTGAGATAATCTATATAATATTTTATTTGATTGGTTCTAGATATTGTGAATAACAATATCCTTCTTCACCGTCATTGTCTTTAACCAACCACCATTGATCATTAGTTTTACTTATAAGTGTAATTATTGAACCTTTTTCGGCTTTACCAACGATTGGCTGGTCTGTGCCAGGACCCTGTCGAATATTGAGCCGGCTTTCTCTAGTTACTACTTTAACTTTTCCTCCTTCTGTAACTTTGCTTTTTACATTTAGTAAAACATCGTTACTTTTAAAGTGAGGATCAATTTTCTCGTAGACTTGCCACATCTTATCTTTAACATCAGGAGTACTGACTTCACCAACAATTTTCAAGACTTTCCCATTGTCGTTTACAGCAAGGTTATTCTTGTTAGCCAGATCAATTAATTCTTTGTATTTTTCAGTTAATATCATAATAGTATGTTATTTTACAGTGATGTTATTAACTACTTGTTCTGGTTGTAATGCATTTATTTTTTGCATTAAAGTGGGAAGGTCTTTTTCATTAATTTCACCTTCAAGTGTGATTATACCATTTTTAGCCGTTGCAGTAACAGTTTTATGATCTTTTAAAGCGTCTTGAAGCCCTGTATTTAAAACGTTATCTAATGCAGTGTAATCAGGGGCTGGTGGTACTACTTGAAGTTGATTAATTACAGTTGTAACATGTTTAACTTCCGTAATTTGATTTTCAGCATAAGTTTTTAGAGCTTCATCTTGCACAACTCCGGTAAGGGTTGCAACACGGTTTTGAACTGAGACCTGTACTCCTGTTAACTCAGGTTTTGCATTAATGGTTTCTTGTGCTTCCTGCTGAATGTCAGCGTCACTTACTTTGTTACATGATATTGCAAAAATTCCTAGTAACAATACCAGTGTAATCATCGATAATGAATGAAATAGTTTCATAATTTTCCTTTTTAGTTAAGTAACTTTAGTTAAATATTAAAACCGCTGTTCTAATTATCGTTATTACGATACTAATTAAACAAATAATCTTTGTAAAAGTTTAGAAACCAATATTCAACATAGAGGAAAATTGTTTCATTAAAATATTTTTCTATAATTATGGCAATAAGGAGTTCCTCCTTTAGATTCATAATATTGTTGATGATAATTTTCTGCTTTCCAGAATACTGATGCAGGTTTTAGCATTGTTGCTACTCTATATCCTTTTGCAGTTAGTGTTTTTATATACCTTTCTGCAATTGCTTTTTCTGTGGCATTCGAGTAAAATATGCAGGATAGATATTGTGGTCCAATATCTGGGCCTTGTCCGTTAGTTTGAGTAAAATCGTGTGTTTCAAAGAAGAGTTTAACCATCTCTTCATAACTTGTTACACTTGGATCAAACACAACTTCTGTTGTTTCTAGATGACCTGTGTTTTTTTGGCAAACCTGTTCGTAAGTTGGATTTTCTACATGACCTCCCATAAAACCAACATTTGTAGCTTTTACTCCAGGAGCTTTCATAAAGAAATATTCTGTTCCCCAAAAGCATCCAGAAGCAAAATAGGCCGTTATATCTTTTTTATCTTGTTCGGCTGGAATAAAATTCATTGAAATTGAGTTTACGCAGTGGCGTGTTTGTTTATTAGTAAAGCCTTCACCAAGGAAAACATGGCCTAAATGTGCTCCACATGTATTGCACAATATTTCAGTTCGTCGCCCGTCGGCATCACGAACTCGCTTAACAGCTCCTTCAATTTCGTCATCAAATGAAGGCCATCCACAATGCGCATCAAATTTGGACTCAGAATTGTATAAAGGGGTGTTGCAACGCTTACAAACATAAGTTCCAGCTTCAAAATTATTTACATATTCACCTGTATATGGTACTTCTGTCCCCTTATGTATAATAATTCTTTCTTCTTCTGGTGTTAATTCATTAAATTTCATAGTTATTGCGTGATTATTTACTGTTTTATTTTCTTTTTGATTACTTTGTGCACACATATTAAAAGAAAGTGATACAATCATAAATATTAAATATAACTTTTTCATATGGAATACACTTTTAATTGTTTAAAATAGACTGTTTCAGTCTCTTTAATATTTTCAAAGTTAGAAACATTCTATAAATTTTGTAACTTTGCAAACTTAAAAATAGATAAATCAAATTTTACTCAACATGAACATGAATTATTCGTCAGAACTCAAATATAAAGTAGCAAACATTTCACTTGCCGATTTCGGAAGAAAAGAGATTGATATTGCTGAACATGAAATGCCTGGATTAATGGCAATACGTAAGAAGTATGCTTCAAAAAAACCATTAAAAGGTGCTCGAATTATGGGGTCTTTGCATATGACTATTCAGACTGCTGTATTAATTGAAACGTTAGTTGAACTTGGTGCAGACGTTAGATGGGCTAGTTGTAACATATTTTCAACTCAGGATCATGCCGCTGCAGCAATTGCAACTGCTGGCATTCCTGTTTTTGCATGGAAAGGTGAAACTCTTGAGGAATATTGGTGGTGTACTGAAATGGCGCTACGATTCCCTGATGGTAAAGGGCCTAATTTAATTGTTGACGATGGTGGTGATGCTTCACTTTTAATTCATTTGGGTTATCAGGCAGAAAATGATGCTTCAACTATTGATAGAAAAGGCTCAAATCATGAAGAACAAGTGGTTCTTGATACACTAAAACGTATTCTAAAAGAAGACAACCAACGCTGGCATAGAACTGTGGCTGAAATGAAGGGTATTTCAGAAGAAACTACCACAGGTGTTCATAGATTATATCAAATGATGGAAAGAGGTGAGTTGCTTGTGCCAGCGATAAATGTGAATGACTCTGTTACTAAGTCGAAATTTGATAATTTATATGGTTGTCGTGAGTCTCTTGCTGATGGTATTAAGCGAGCTACTGATGTAATGATAGCAGGTAAGGTTGTAGTTGTTCTTGGCTATGGCGACGTTGGAAAGGGATGTGCCCATTCTATGCGTTCTTACGGAGCCAGAGTGCTTGTTACAGAAATCGATCCAATATGCGCGCTTCAGGCAGCAATGGAAGGGTTTGAGGTTACAACTATGGAGGAAGCAGTTAAAGAGGGAAATATTTATGTTACAACCACTGGTAATAGAGATGTGATAACAATTGATCATATAAAACAAATGAAGGACCAATCTATTGTTTGTAATATAGGTCATTTCGATAATGAAATACAAGTTGACGCTCTTGTAAATTATCCAGGTATCGTGCATCTAAATATTAAACCTCAAGTTGATAAATATACCTTTCCAAAAGGAAACTCAATATTCTTATTAGCCGAAGGTCGATTAGTGAATTTAGGATGTGCTACAGGTCATCCTTCTTTTGTTATGAGTAATTCTTTTTCTAATCAAACTTTAGCACAGATAGAGCTTTGGGAAAAAGACTATGAGGTGGGTGTATATAGACTACCAAAAGAGTTGGATGAAGAAGTTGCAAGATTGCATTTAGAACAAATAGGTGTAAAACTTACAATTTTAACACAAAATCAAGCTGACTATATTGGAGTTTCAGTAGACGGACCATACAAACCTGATCATTACAGATACTAAATTGTATCTGAGATGTAAAATATTTAATAGTATATCATCTTAAATCTGAGAGGAGTAATGGTTTTTAGTTAAAAAAAACTCCAATTTATTTGCTAAAAGGGTTGCAAAATTAAAATAAAGCTTTTATCTTTGCACTCGCTTTTGAAAGAAAGCACTAGGGCGATTCGCTAGCTCAGCTGGTAGAGCACATCCCTTTTAAGGATGGGGTCCTGGGTTCGAACCCCAGGCGAATCACTACCATATATAATCACGTTATTCTTTATTGAGTAACGTGTTTTTTTGTATAATAAAACTAACTGAAAGTAGTATGTGTGGAAAATTACTTTATTAATTTCATTAACTGCTATTCAATAATAAATTGCTTAAACTGTTCTTTTCTTACAATCTTAATTTTATTGTGTAATTTTCTACACTCTCAGAAATATAATGAGCGTGTTTCCTTACTTAAGTGATATCAAGAAAAAAAGAAATTCCTAAGAAAAGTATTATGATGATTGTTATTTTGATAGAATCACAAATATTATTATCTTTGCACTCGCAAATACAAATAATATTCATTTAAAAAGAACTACTAAATGGCAACAAAATTACGTTTACAAAGAAGAGGACGCAAAAATTATCCCTTCTATCAGATCATTGTTGCAGATAGCAGAGCTCCACGAGATGGAAAGTATATTGAGAGGATAGGTTCATATAATCCGAACACAAATCCTGCTACAATCACTTTAGATTTCGATAGAGCTTTGTATTGGC
>CAZSBA010000122.1:0-4942 GCA_964605035.1 uncultured Proteiniphilum sp.
AATCTACTTTCAATCTGACTATTATTTCTAACTGTCATTGTTTGATCAACTCCTTCATCATCAACATAAGAGATAGTATAGTATGCATTGTTGTAACCTGGCACGCTTGAACTATCGGGGTTAGCAGTATTGCCTGTATAACGATCTAAATATTTCGAAAACTCTTCCTCATAATCAGGATAAAAAGTTTCTAATAATTCAAATGTTTCGTCGTTAGTAGTATTATTATTGCCATAACCAAATCCATTTCTTCTTACAAGTATTGGAAGTCTTGGGTCGTCATACTCTTTCAAGAAGCTAACCAAAGCACGTGTTGCAACGTAGCTAGTTGTCAATGCTTGCATATCATCTGTATTGTTGTTGTGCTCATTTGGATGATGATATATTGCAGATTGATCTAGGTTTGAAATAATACCTCCGGAATGTGCTAATGCTTCTGTAACAACAGTGTTGTAAAATGCGTTATCGGCTGTCTCAACTCGCTGTGCCATTTTTATTCTCAATGTATTGGCAAATCTAATCCAATTTGAAACATCTCCTTCGTAGAAGAAGTCGTTTTTCCCAAGATTATATTGGTTATCATCGCTGTTTTGTAGTATTGCAATGTTTTCTTTAATCTTGTTATCAAGAACTTTATACATTGGCTCACCATTAATATCATTCTGATATAAGTCATAGCGAGGAGTTGCGATACCATCACTCGATAGCTTCAATCCTTC
Source organism: uncultured Proteiniphilum sp. (assembly GCA_964605035.1). Lineage (GTDB taxonomy): Bacteria > Bacteroidota > Bacteroidia > Bacteroidales > Dysgonomonadaceae > Proteiniphilum. The sequence goes on from CAZSBA010000122.1 coordinate 720, forward strand.
GGTATAAGGTGCAGCTCCGTAAACATCAAACATTAACCATGCTTGATAAGCTTCAAGTATGTTTGAAATTGCTGCTACATCCTGGTAGCGTTCTGCTTCGGGACTTAAAGGAATTACAACTTCAACAAGATATCTAAGTCTAAGTCCAATTTGTCCGAAATAGTCGGAATAATATGGCGTATAAGGTGATGGACGTGAGTTGCTGTTAGGGTTAACATACGTACCCTCAGAACCTCCTCCATTACTAACTATATACTGCATAACCTGCATAACACCGCTATATTTTCCAGTGAGGTGGTGACGTTGAGAATTATTCCAGTTCTCAGTTGCTCCAGTAAAAGCACTGCGTGGATCAACGTTTCCTAGTAGTTCAGGATTTGTATTTAATTCCTGATAATCCTCTAAGCATCCCGTTAAAAGGAAAAGGGATGCTAATCCTAATATGATATATTTAATATTATTCATTGTTGTTGTTTTTTAGAATCTAAGAGTGAAGTTAAGAGAATAAGTACGTGAAAACGGAACTGCACCAATATCCATTGGAGTTAATGGGTTATTATTAGATATAGAAGCAGGATTTAATCCGTCTGTTAGCTTATTAACAAGATAACCAAGGTTACGAGCTGTAACTCCAATTCTAAAATAATTAGCTCCCAATTTATTAAGTACGCTTTCTGGCAATCTGTATCCTACAGTAATTTCACGTAGTGCAAACCATGTGTTATCTTGAAGACCTAATTCTGAAGGCATACCCCATCCAAGGTTATATGCATAAAAAGCACCTGCAGGCATTGGGTTGATACCACGTTCTAAAGCTTCCAAATATGTTAGACCACCAACATCAATACGTTCACCTCCTGGATCACTGGCTAAAGGAGCGGTAGCACCTTCTTCAAATACTCCATCTAAAGGATAAGCATTGTGCACTGTTTCACCTAGATAATTTGTTCTTGGTAAACCTCCATGTTCTTCATCACGACCATACAGTGACGATTTTAATGTACCAATTGAAGATGCGTATTTGTATGTGTTAGAGAAGAAATTACCTCCAACGCGTCCATCAACAAGTGCATAGAAATCGAAGTTTTTATATGAGAATGATGTGTTAAAGCTAAGAAGGAAATCTGGTTCAACTTTACCAATTTCAACTCTATCTGGAACACCAATATCATAATTTGTTGTATAGCCATAAATTGGCACAGCGTTTGGACTTCCAGCACTACCCCAATATGAAATTAAAGGTTTTCCGTTATTAGGATCATTAGGATTACTTTCGTTATTGTAGCGTGCCAAAGCAGCACCTGAGCCATTATTGTAAGGGGTTGTTATAACACCAAATTTGCCACCTTCAAATGCCCATATTTCTGGACCACCATCATATTGGCCCATCAACTGCCATTCTTTTACATTTTCATGTAGTTCTATAATCTTACCTCTATTAAGAGAGAAGTTAGTGCCAATTGTCCAACGCATATCAGCAGTTCTTACTGGAGTACCTTCTATCAAAAGCTCAACACCCTGGTTCTGAATATTACCAGCGTTAATAAGCTGATTGCTTGCTCCAGCTTCAGTAACAGCAGCAACAGTAAGAATTTGGTTCTTAGTGTTGGTTTTGTAGTATGCAAAGTCGATGTTTAACGCATCATTGAAGAAGCGCAAATCTGTACCCAACTCTAATGATTGCTGAACTTCTGGCTTTAAGTCGTTATTCCAAGCTGTGCCCAGGTTAGGGTTAGCAATTAATACACTCTCTCTGTTTGGGTCATATTGTGAACTTTGTGAGAATACACCAAATCCGCGAGTAGTAGAATAAGCTGAAGTACCCATACCTACACGTGAAAGTGAAGCTCTGAGTTTACCAAATGATAGCCAATCTGGAGTTTCAAATGTATCTGAGAAAACCCAAGATGTATTTATTGAAGGATAAAACACTGTATAGTTGTTCATCCCTGTAGTCATATATGATGGATAGGTAAGTGTTGATAACCAGTCGTTACGACCTGTAATTTCAACAAAAAGCTGATCTTTCCATGCAAGGTTTAGAATTGCAGATAATCCAAATGCTTGATTATTACGAGGAGTATAATCATAATTTGGAGTTATTCTATTCACAGAGTTAGCAAAAGCAAATACTGCAGGTGAAACAAGACCACCATTAGTGCTCTTATTCCATGAGTGAGACTCTGTATTACCATAAAGTTCTGCTGCAAGAATACCATCAACAACGATTGTTTCGCTACCAATATTCAGTTCATTATCCATTGATTGTAACATACCCAAGAAATTATAAGATCCTGAATTGTTACCTCCTCTTCCATAACCCCCACTACCGGTTGGTCCGTAGTTGGCACCTTGTCCATAAGATTGCCACATAGTAGAAATACCGTAGTAGTTGTAGTTACCTTGAATGCTTGCATTTAATTTTGGAGCAATTTTAGCTCTTAGCGTTACATTACTTAGCATTGAGTTTTCTGAACGTTGGTCAAGATTCATATCTCTGTTGTGAAGATATCCTCTTAGTGTACCCCATGGAGAATCAGTTTCAACCGCATTAGTAACAGGATCACGATACAAGCTTTCGTATGTAGCCATATCCATATTACGTGGTGTATAATAAGTTGTAATCATCCCTAAGTTGCCTCCCCAGTTCCATCCACCTTGGTTAGCACCATTTTGTGCACGAGAAAATGCGTAATTTATACCAGTTTCAAGAGAGAAAATATGATTCAATTCAGTAACTCCTCTAAATGAAAGTGAATGACGAGTGAATTTATTTCTTTTGAATACACCATTATTGTCTGTGTATGAATAAGCGATACGGAATGATGAATTGTCTTTACCACCACTGATAGCAAAGTTTGTATTGCTGTTTAATCCTGATTGGTATAGTGATTTCCAGTTATCAGGATGAGGAACAAATGGTGTAGCTTGTCCGTGTGGTAGATATTGATTTATCATTGAACCATCCATTCTTGGGCCAAAGCTGTATTGTGTACGCTGAAGAGAGCCATCAGCAAGGAGTCCGCCTTCATAACCATTCTGAGCAGATCCTGCACCATAAATGTTTTGCAGTTCTATAGGAGATTTGTAGATATCTGTAGTTTCAAGAATCTGAGAAATTTCAATTCCCAATCCTTGTTTTCCGTATCTTCCACCTTTAGATTTAATTACAATTGCACCGTTAGCACCACGAGAACCGTAGAGTGCGGTTGCAGCAGCACCTTTCAATACAGTAATACTTTCATAGTCTGAAGGGTTTAAGTTCTTAAGCTGCGAGCCCCAGTCTGTCCCATCAAGAGCACCACGTAATGGCTCCTGAATTACCATTCCATCAACTACAAAAATAGGTGAGTTGTTCTTGTCAATAGACTTAGCACCACGGATAGTGATTGACGAACTGGAAGTTACCCCTGAAGCACCTGTTGTATTGATATCCAAACCGGCTACTTTACCTTGTAAAGCGTTAATTGGGTTAATAGTGTTAACACGCTCTACTTCGCTAGTAGAAACACTAGCTGTTGCGTAACCCACTGATCTTCCCTGCTTAGTTATACCTAATGCCGTTACTACAACTTCTTGTAACATTTCAGCATCTTCAGACATTACAACATCTATTGTTGAGCGTCCGTTAATCTGAACTGTTTGAGTCATAAAACCAACATAACGGAATTCTAAAGTTCCGTCGCTTGGTATACCTGGTAACGTGTAGTTACCGTCAATATCGGTTACAGTTCCTTGAGAGGCATTGCCGGCAACGATAATTGTTGCGCCAATAACCGGCTCGTTACTGCTATCAGTTACTTTGCCACTCACTGTGATATTCTGAGCTGACAACGTAAACGTTAACACACTTAGTACAAGTGTGAAAATCCCTTTAAAATAAAAGACATTCTTACTTTTCATTCTTTTTTGGTGTGTGATTAATAATAAATTTGTTTAAAAACTCATCTGTAAAATATAAATAAAAACATATTTATTTATATAATTTAGATTAGATGTGCAAATGTATAAAAGATATGTAATTTGTGCAAATCTTTTGTTTATTCAACTAAAAAATAAAAAAATATTTATTTAGTAGAGCGTTAAAGTGAATAAATATTAAAAAGCAAGGTTGAAGTTAAGTTGTATATGATTATGTCATTTTTGCACAATAATTTATATCAAAATTGATAAAATAAAACAAAAAACTCCAACATTTTAATGCTGGAGCTTATATGAAATTT
>CAZSBA010000123.1:0-1561 GCA_964605035.1 uncultured Proteiniphilum sp.
ACAAGAGAACAAAAAAAGGATGGCTCTTGGATTACAGTGGACGCTGAATTTGCTAAGTACCCTGACCAAGCAACATCAGTAGAGGAACATGGAGCTTTCTTTAGCTCAACACCTTGGAGAAAAGAAAACTACAAGCATGTATTTGGAGAAACAAATTATAAAGATGCTGTTCGAGCAATCCTACCTCCAAAAGCTGAGGCTGGGTACGCTACGGACAAAAAGTATGCAGATAAAATAATAAATATCATTGAACAATATGATTTATCGAAATATGACGAGGAGGCTGGTATAAAAGTGGTAAGTAAAGAAGTTAAGAAAAATGGCTACAAGTTGGCTCTGGATATTGGACACGGGTCCGATACATTTAGTAGTGGTCTTGGTAAAGGTGTTTATCGAAATGGAAAAGGGTATGCAGAGCATTCATTCAACTCACTGACTGCGATTAAATTAAAGGCTAAATTAGAAGCGAGTGGGTTTGAAGTAGTATTTGGACCTCAATTACCAAATAAGCCAGATGTTGCTCTAAGTACTAGAACCAACTGGTATAACGCTAATGGGGTTGACTTAGTAGTGTCCATTCACGCAAATGCTGGTGTGGAAAGTGCAAGCGGTAGATGCGTGTTTTACTGGCATACTGATAATAAGAGTAAGAAAATAGCAGAGACTATAATAAGTGAGATTAAGAAAAAAGGTTACTCAACTCATGGAAATGGACTACATGCTTCTGTGGTAGGCAGTTGGACCAACTTACACATCACAAGAGAAACTAAGATGCCAGCAGTTCTTATTGAGCATGGTTTTATGACTAATGCAAATGACTTTGTATTAATCTTTGGAAATAAACAAGCACAATATACAGAAGATATGGCGGATGCAACAGCTAGAGCAGTATCTAGCTATTTTGGAGTTTCTTATAATGGACAGGGAGCTATTGTTAAACCAAGTGATAGTAATAAATCTCCATCTAAAGGTGATAATGTAGTTCCTTCTGGAAATTCCTATACGGTTAAATCAGGAGATACTTTAGGTGCAATTGCGAAAGCCTACGGTACAACAACTGATATTTTAGTTAAACACAATGGTATCAAGAATGCAAATCTAATTAGTGTTGGTCAGGTCATTCGAATCCCTACGGATTCTACAACTCAGACATATACAGTTAAGAGTGGAGACACGTTATCTACTATTGCTGAGGACTATGGAACTACAGCTGATGCAATTGCTAAGTTAAACAACATCAAGAATCCAGACTTAATATCTGTTGGACAGGTGTTAAACATCAGAGGTAATAGTAAAGAGACAGTAACGACTTACACAATCAAGTCAGGAGATACTTTATCAGAAATTGCTCAGAAACATGGGACAACTGTTAATGCCATCGCAAGTGCGAATGGAATTAGTAATCCTAACTTAATCTCTGTTGGGCAGACATTAAAAATCAGTGGGACTGCTAAACCAGCTCCAGCACCAGCACCAAATAAGACAACAACTTCATCTGCTATTAAAGTGGGAGATAGAGTTACTCTTAATACGTCTGCATCTAAGTATTACACTGGTGAGA
>CAZSBA010000123.1:1661-4901 GCA_964605035.1 uncultured Proteiniphilum sp.
ATTAGAGCCTTTTAATTAAGGCTCTTTTTATTTACATAAAAATTGAACGAAAGGAGAGCTAATATGGCTAATGAAAATGAATATATTAAAGATAACTATAATGACTATATAATCGGAATAGACATATCATTAAATGATTCAGGTGTTGCTGTATACTCACTGTCTGAGCAAAGGATAGTTCACTATGACCATATCAATGTTCAGCACATTAGAAACCTAAAGAAATATCGAGGGTTAAACATCAATGCGATTAAAATTAATCTACAGAGAGAATTCTTTGAAGACATCAAACGTAAATTCCCACCGAAGATTGTAGTGATAGAGAGTGGATTCGCTAAGTTCAAGAAGGAAGTAGCGTCCCTGAACCAAATAAATGGAGTTGTTTATTCTGTATTTTGGAACTATTCCCAAGTTATGTATAAACCAAATGCTATTAAGGCTGAAATTGTGCATGGGTCCGCTGATAAAGAGACAGTTAGAGATGTATTAATAGAAAACATCCCAGAGCTCGAAGGTGATGAATTGGTATTCAACAATGATAACGTATCAGATGCAATAGCAGTCTTATACACGTATCTATTGAAACATAAGATTCATCCAAAATCAACGTGGAACAAAGGTGATTATCCTAAGAGTGTACCAAGGAAGAAAAAAATAGTCAAGAGAAAACAATTATATTAATGAAATTAAAAGAGAGCCTTTTTATGGGCTCTCTTTTTTACTCCTCTAATTCATTGATGTATTCATTGATGTATTTGATTCCTTCATTCCTCATTTGAATCTGATTGAGTTTGTCTTTTGCGATAATTAATTCTTGATACATCTCATTCCTTTGTTCTTCTAATTCAGCTATCCTAGCCTCTTGATTTCTAGAGCTTGATAGTAGTACTCCAATAAAAAATCCTAATATAAAAAAGGTTACGAAAGTTGTTAGAAATAACAATTTATATTCTTTAAATATTTTTTTCAAAACATTGGTCTCCCTTCCTTGTCCCAACTTGAGTTGGGGTCTCTCATATCTTGTAATTCTTCAACATACATTCTGTTTTCATCAAGTAACATGGGAACTATTTCTGGATAACCCCATGGTCTTATCCTCTCTATTTCAATAGTGAATAAAAATATCCTCATTGTCACATCATGTAATAGAATAATCTCTTTCTTTCTTATATTATTATCCCAGTTCATCTCTGACTCAGAAATTCCTAAGATAGTAAATACCATGTCTGACCTGTCGTTTAAGAGAATATATTTATTATCGATTACCTCATACTTATAAACGCTTGACCCTGTCCCTAGTATCTCTACATGATAAGTCATAATTCTATCATATGCATGTCTCATATATTTTATATATTCCATGTGTTTGTTAGTCACATCTAATTCCCCTCCTTAAATCTAAAAGGATTTTCTTTATCACTTATTCACAAGAAACTTCCTTATACCTAATTATAGGATACGGCTCTCTAAAGTCTCTAGTGCAACCACACCAAGTACACTTATGCTCGTGAAGAGGGGGGTGTGTCGTTTTCAGAATCCCTGTGGGAATCATATTCCCCCTTTTACATTTATCACAGTAAGCGGTAACTTTATAAGTTTTTACTTCAATCCAATTCTCTTTAATCATGACTTCACCAATCCTAACTTTCTTAATCATTCTCTCCATAAAATCCCAATTATATCGAATAAATAACACAACATGTAGTGTCTATATCTAGTACATACCACTACATGTAGTGTCTAATCTCTTCTTGATTGCTATAGCTATATTATACAACACCTTCAGCAACTTGTCAAGGATTATTTTTTATAATAACTCCATTCGCCTTCTTTGATAGGTTTACCAATCCATGAGCCTCGCTCATAAATGTCATCGCTATGGAACTTATTAAAATTAATATCATAATCAGTATCCCCCTCACCGAGATAAACAACCTCATCTAGTTCTGTGTCATACACTTGAATGATGTCATGGTCTGGTTCTACCTTCCATAACTCAATCAATTCTTTTATTAAATCTTTATCATCTGTCTTTTCATATATATCTTGCATACCACCGCTTGGATAGTACCAATCATATGCGAACATTAAGTATCTGTATTTCATTTATAACCCTCCGTCAGATATCCTAAATTATCCAAACTTTCATATAGTTTTTCTTTATTCACTTTATTTACTCCTTATCTAAATTGTTCGATTAAACCGTCTAAAGTTGAGTTAGTGATAAATCTTAAATCGTGGTGTTCGATAAATTTGTAGTTTGGTTTTTGTTTAAAACCATATAAAGTGTTTTCATTTGTCATATAAGTAACGTCTACAACAAGTGGTACTTTCTTTGCTGTAAACCAGTAAAATTGATTAATTTTAGGTTGTTTTTCAAGCTCTATAGTCATTTTGCTCTCCTTTGAATAGGCTCCTCCTGCTTTGCGTGTCATTTTTCCAACTCCTACACTGGTTCTGCAAATGCCCAAAACCGTTCGTCATAGTCTTTTATTTCTTTTTCGGTCAACATAAATCTCGTGTCTTTTCCGAATCCGTCCCTACTCATTGTTGGCGATAATTGCATTGTACCAACTAAGCCGTCATATTTTCGTAGCATGAAATAATTTTCTTTATTTATAACGTGATATAGCTTTTCTTTCTCCACCTCGTAACCGTCTAGCCAAGCTCTAGCGAATGTCTCAACTTTCTCCTCGTTAAACAACCAATCTAAAACGGAGTTCGGCATACTTTGGTTATCGCCATTTAATGCAAACCACAGTCCGCTACTATCATCTTCTATATACTCTTGTCTGTCTTCACTCCAACCTTTGTTCAACTCAATGTAGTCCGCCACAAACTTCGGAATAACTGGTTTCTGTGATTCATCTAGTTGGTCGATTAAATAAAAGAGTCTCCCTTTATTAATTTTGATGTTTTCATTTTTCCAATATTGCCCATCGTGCCGACCAAGCGAATTCATATCCATGACAGTTCCTTCTTCATTTATCAAACCTTTCAACCACTCTTTATCTTTTTTCATTCCGTTACCTCCTCGATTTCCATAGTTGGCATGCAACCATAACTTGAAGCGTTCGTAATCTCCTCAGCTATCATATTCAAAAATTCGTATTCTTCGAAAGTTAATTCTTGTCTTATTGTCGTACTGTCGTCACAACCATGTACTGATACTTCGTATATCTTTCTCATTCCTGTACCTCCTCTGCAAAAGCCCAATAGCGTTCGTCGATTGATTTGATT
>CAZSBA010000124.1:0-4810 GCA_964605035.1 uncultured Proteiniphilum sp.
ACTGTACTGAATACCCTTTGGCATAAATACCAATATTTCAAAACTTAATATATATTTATCATAAATTTCTTCTGTTATGTGGTATTTTGGATAATGGCCCGTTTGCAGAAAAAAGATTACGGGTAGAAACTATAATCTCCCTTTCCATTTACTATTTTATAGATTGTTCTGCCTTGTATCAAGTGTTTGCCGTGCTTGCATAAAAAGTTGCATAAACAATGTTCCACTAAAAAAGAGACAAATGGCCGTTATATCAACGTTTGTCGCTTTTCCCTATGCCCCCAAACTTCCATTTGGGAACGTTATTATATTTATTGATGTATACGTTATAAATCCTTTTTAAACTACAGCACTTTCGTTTGTTTAAGTAGATTACTTCACAAATATAATAAATAAAATCTCATTTAACTATACTATCTACCAAAAAACAGGGTAACAGCGAGCTGGATTTAGGTCAAGGTTTCGGACACACAAAAGTTAAGTTTTTGTTTTGTCGCAACCACCATTTATGGAGTGTTCCATTTAAGTGTATTAAAAGGATTATTTATTAAACGTCTGAGATTTTACTGAATACCAACTTTTTAAAGTTACTCGTGTGCTTTACTTTATAAATCGCTAGGCTCTTTTCCCATTTAACTAAACCTTCTTTTAACCAACTACCTGAGCTGAATATAATGTATTTTAGTAAAGGCTCAATATGCAATTTAATATTTGAACAATCTAAGGATGTAATAATTAAAGTAGAAACACTACGCCCAGCGCGTTCAACTTCTAACAATGCAACTTCTTTTCCATTCCTTAGTTTTACATATGCCACTATATACTTTCTAGGAGTAATGCCATCATCTAAAAACGCAAATGAACGCTCTCCTATGTCAGTTAACTCACCAACATATGCCTCCACACTTTCTACAAAATAAGCTCTTGATAACTCATTTAATACTTCTTTAAAGTCCGCTAATTCACCATTAACATATGTATTTTGTAATGACTTAACTTCTAAGCCTCTTAATAGACTTGTTCCGCCAATATCCCCCATTGAACGGCTGTTATTAACTGCTTTGACAGTCTTTTTAGTGTTGTGATCAATTCCCTCGCGTTGTTTGGATGAAGTTATTCTTTGTTTAGTAATTACTAGAGCATCTACGTATTCATGAGTTAAAGTATCAGTCATTACTTCATCAAATTCATTTGTACGTCCATCAACTGTTACATCCGCTTCATAATCGCCTGAAGTTGAAAGGGGGAGAATTATACGTTTTCTTGGTTCATTCGATTTTTCATGACGAACAAGGCTAGGGTGAGTAATTTCCAAATTAGAAACCTGCAATTCTTTATCTAGCATCGCCTTAATATATAGAACTGTATATCCTGTTGGTGTTTTTTTCACACGTAGCTTTAGTTTGATTGGTGTTTGAAATGGCCATTCAAACTTAAGAGAGTCATTAAAATGAAAATTACTAGCTATACTTTCATATACTTTACGAGCGTTATTGTTCATTAATAGCCACACTAAATGATGTAAATACTCGTTCTTTAAATACTTTGCATTGTATGAAGACGCGAAGTGTAATCGTAATAAATCCGACTCATATTGTTCTGTGAAATATAACGGGAAAGAGTTCATTTCAAATAAACAATTCAACAGGAATGCATTCGGTGCAATGATTCCTCTAAGCACTTCAATTAAAGGTAGGTAGAAACGCTCCCCATTGTATTTGATAACGAAAGTTTGCGATATTTCTGTATATTTTGTCCCGCGTATTGAATAGTTTTGTTCAAAATAGCCAACGTAATTTGGATCTATTGTAATGATAATTTCTTCAGTTTGGTTAGGTGAGATAGGTTGCGTAATAACCCCATCTACGTAATAATGCTGGATTCTTAAAGAAGCTAATACAGTCCAATCAACTATTAACTTTTCAGTTGTATAATATCCATTAACTTTTCCACTAAAATAAACTGGCAGCACAATCTTTTTTTCGTATCTAAAAGGTGCACCGATCCATTCTAATTTCACGCGTGCACCTTGATCAAACGGCCAATTCTTAAGCTTTATATCTTTGCTTTTCATCGATTCCACCTTCCTGTAAATACGCCTCTAATATTGACCGAATCGTTTTAAAATCCTTTGACTTTATCCCTGCCAATCTTTGAACACGCCACAATTTCACATCGCTTGATTCATTTTTCAAATTATCAATGATTCTACAGCATCTGCGAATTTGAAATTGTTCCACACTTTCCGTAATTTGCTCAAGTAAACGCTTTGTAATAGGCAGCTGTTCTAAATGTCTTTCAAGATTGGCTATTATCCCTAAACGTTTACCTAAAAGAGATGTCGTAATTCGAATAGGCTTCTCAGACGCCCATAATTGCTCATATAGCGTTTTTATTGCAATTGTATATTGTTTGTCTCTTTTACTCCAATCGACGGTCTTAACCTCGTTATAACGCTTTTGATGGGCTGGTAATATACTAAACAACCATTCTTTATCGTGACGGTATAAATACATATATTCTTTTTGGTAAGTTTTACGTAATTGCGTTCTACTTGATTGCGGATGCTTTTGCACAATCGTAATAAATTCAGCTTTATATGAATCTAAGTTTGATACTGTAATAGGAACCTTTTGCTGGTCCTGTTTGAATGATGGCTGTTCTAAATATTTTTTTACGGTTTTAGAATCTACGCCTAACTCTCTTGCAATTGCTCTGATACTTATGTTTTCACATGAAAGTTCAATTAATTTTTGATGCCATACATGACCAAACTCTTTTACTCGACCTATCTTGAATATGTCTGTCGATTGTTTTCTTGCATAAATAAACCCACATGAGCATGTAAATGTGCCAATTAAATTTTTCGTTTTAGAATCCCTTGTTACGTCTACATCTTGAATGATGAACTGCTTGTAATGTGATGCAGCCTTATTTAAACAAGGAAATGGACCATTACCAAATGCACCTTGATCAGCTGAAGTAGTTCCAAAACTCTCTATATCCTGTTGTAAAAAATCCAGCAGAAATAAATGACGTAGCGGATGTACATGACGCTTGGAATTACGCAATAACACCTTCAACCAATTATATTCGTATGCCTCGTTTAATTCACTTTCATACAGTTGCAAAAAGTCCTTTGGGAAATGTGACTCGAACGCTTGATATAACTCCTTTTGTCGCACACAATTTGAGGCTGTTATTAAATTGCGCTCTCTTAATAACGCTCGATACTTAGAGCTTATGATTTCCCTTGAAAGTCCATGTAAAGGTAATTGCAACAGTTGATATGCCTGCTTTGCTATTGTTACAGCTATATCCTTATATGGATCCGTTTCGTAAATAGCTGTTAAATTCATATGTTTTAATTCAAATCTGACATATTGTATCCGACTATCTGTTGTAGTTGGATATTTACGCAAAGACACTTCATGATGTAGACAATAATTAATTCCTTGAAGCTGATGCTCTCTATGAATGTACGGTTCTCCGTATTGTGCATCATCTGCTTTAGCACATTCGGCACAATAATATAAACCATCCTTTTTACAAACACTTCCCGCAATCATGCCAAGCCTTGTATATAATGCCTGTCCATCTTGTAATACATCCTGCAAAACTTCCTGCTGCCGTGCTTTCGATAAAAACGAAGCATAATACGGATAAATCGTATGGTTGGATAAAAGCGATTCTACCGAGTAATGCGGTCCTAGCTTTTCTGCCAAAACAGAAAAATAGCTGCCAATCTCCACACTCGGTATCACACAACGACTGCCAAACAACTCTTCCAACGTATCTTTACAATCAAGATTCCCACTATAAAAGTGGTAACGAGCAATGGCTGAATACAACAACTCATTTGGATATGGGTTTGTGAAGAAAGGTAGCATTTAATCACCTCATAGACATTAATAAATTATACAAATAACTTATTTGCATCCAAGTCGTAACCGGCATTCTTTAGTTCTTTAAATAAATCCATGTGCCAACCGTTCCCTGAATCGTAATTAATATATACAACTCCTGATATATCATTTGGTTTTTCAATATCATCTTTAACTAATGCACACACATTAGATCTCCCCAATCTGCCAATTAAATAACCATGTTCAAATACAACGTTTTGTCTTGCTCTCATTTGTAGTTCATCACTAGCTTTAGCTTTCCCTAAATCACAAGGGGTATAAAGTACAATACCAAAACCTACATCTGCATTATTCTCTATTTTTTCAATAATTGTTGCCCCACCACTAGCTTGTTCATGTAGAATTATAGGTTTCAAGTCTAATCTTTCTAAAAACCTAGCGACAGAGATTTTCACACTCTCATCATGACCATGCACTATAAATACTTTTTTGTTATCTATTTCAACTTGAGAAGGATTCATTAATATATTTTCATAATCTTCCATTTTAATTTTAGCTTCTTTCATTATTTCCGATGTTACATCAAGGGTATAATCATCATCACTAAAAGCTTCTTCTTTAGTCACAATCCAGATAAAATTCTCTGGTAGTTCTGCATCTTTTCTTTCCACTATTGTTTTTATAGGGAATTCCGTAGTTTTAACCACTATTCTAACTACATTTTGAGAATTCAAAAAATAACCATTAAACTGTAGTTCTTCTTTTTTTAAGAATGGTAGAATAGTTTCTTCAATAATTTTATTTTTGTCTTCTTTATCATATTCGTATAAACTTAAGTTTTCACTAGCACCTGGAATATTTGTCACTTCCATAAATACTTGATACAACATTTATTTCATCCCCTTTTTTACAATAATAAAAATTAATAATGCTATATTTATCTA
>CAZSBA010000125.1:0-4796 GCA_964605035.1 uncultured Proteiniphilum sp.
TACTGACGCCGATTTAAAAGAACTGTTTGAGGAGTATGGTGAAGTATCCTCAGCAAAAATTATCTCCGACCGCGAAACTCGTCGTTCTAAAGGCTATGGCTTTGTAGAAATGGCAACTGAAGAAGATGGACAACGTGCCATCGAAGAACTAAATGATGCAGAATATGACGGACGTACATTATCTGTATCTGTTGCTCGTCCCCGTACAGAAAGAACCGGTGGCGGTGGTGGTAACCGTGGAGGTTACGGCAATCGTGACAGAAACAGGTATTAATCTTTATAGGTTCAATTAAATTAAACTGCAGCTCATTGAGTTGCAGTTTTTTTTATTCTTCATTTTTAGTAATTTTGTTTCATACTTTATAAAACTAGCAAATGGCAATAATACTCTCAATTGAAACAGCAACACCTGTATGCTCATGCGCATTATTGCGTGATGGAGAAGTTATAATAAACAGAGAAAGCCACCAAGGTCAATCACATTCAACACTCTTGGGTGTATTTGTACATGATATAATGGAGCAAGCTAGGCAAACTAACTTAATAATTGATGCAATAGCAATTAGTAGTGGTCCGGGGTCTTATACAGGTCTTCGTATCGGAGTTTCTGAAGCTAAAGGGTTGAGCTACGGTTTGGGTATTCCTATGATTGCAATACCTACCTCATATATTATGGCATCTATAATGAAAGATAGGTTAGAGAAAGATGTTTTACTTTGTCCGATGATAGATGCCAGGCGTATGGAAGTTTACGCCACAATTTTTGATAATTCGTTAAATATTATACGAAAAACTTCTGCAGATATAGTTGATTCTACTAGTTATAATGATATATTAAATTCAAACAAAGTAGCATTCTTCGGAAATGGATCCGAAAAATGTAAAGAAGTACTTAATCACCACAATGCTATCTTTATTGAGGATATACATCCACTAGCAAGTGGAATGGGCAAATTAGCCGAAAAAGCATTTAATGAAAAAGATTTTGTCGACAGCGCTTACTTCGAGCCATTTTATCTTAAAGAGTTTGTTGCAACGACTCCAAAAAATAAAATAATTTAAGGTGCCAAACGGTGCAATGTCCATCCTTCTTCTGTTTTGTAATATACTAATCGGTCATGCATCCTGCTAGGCCTACCTTGCCAAAACTCAATTACAGTAGGTCTTATTATATATCCACCCCAATGACTCGGGCGATGAACAGGCATACCTTCAAACTGTACAACCATTTCTTCTTGTAGCTTTTCAAGATCCTCCCTATCCTTAACTATTTTGCTCTGAGGAGATGCCCAGGCTCCAATTTTAGCATCTTCAGGTCGTTCATTAAAATATAATTCCGACTCTTCTGCAGAAAGTTTCTCTGCCCTTCCTTCTACGCGCACTTGACGTTCGATGTCATGCCAGTCAAATACAATAGCAGCTTCGGGATTAACAACAAGCTCCCTTCCTTTTCTACTCAAATAATTGGTAAAAAAGACAAAACCTTCATCATTTACTTCCTTCAGTAACACTACTCGTGCCGATGGTTTACCATCTTTAGTAGCAGTAGCCAAGGTCATTGCATTAGGTTCGGTAAGACCTGATTTTATTGCAAAATTCATCCATTCGTTAAATACCTCAATAGGACTTTGAGGCATATCGGTCTCATTAAGACTACCGGCAACATATTCTTGCCGCATTTGACGTAAATTATCCATAACGCAAATATAACAGAGGTTGCCTATTTTCAGATATTTCAACTGGTTAATTATATGTAAAGAAGCAATTTTTATTAACTTCGTGCTGAATATTTATTTAAATACTAATGTTGAGCTTTACTAATGATAAAAGTTGAAAATGTTTTTAAGAGCTTCGGTGAACTGCAAGTTCTAAAGGGAATAGATTTGGAGGTAAAAAAAGGAGAAATTGTATCTATAGTAGGACCCAGTGGCGCAGGCAAAACCACACTGCTTATGATTATGGGCACATTAGAGAAATCAGATTCGGGCAAGATTTACATAAATGACAATGAACTAAGTAAACTTGGCGAAAAAAAGCTCTCTGATTTTCGTAATAAAAACATAGGTTTTGTGTTTCAGTTTCATCAGCTATTGCCTGAGTTTACAGCTTTCGAGAATGTAATTATTCCAGCTCTCATTGGTAAGGTTAAACATGCAGAAGCACAGAAGAAAGCTTTAGAGTTGCTTAACATGATGGGTTTATCTGATCGTACAGAGCATAAGCCTGCTGAGCTCTCAGGCGGGGAGAGGCAAAGGGTGGCCGTAGCCAGAGCGCTTATTAATGACCCTCTGGTTGTCTTTGCCGATGAGCCTTCGGGTAGCTTAGACAGTGACAACAAAGAAGATCTTCATCGCTTATTCTTTGATTTGCGTGACAGACTTAACCAAACATTTGTTATTGTTACGCATGATGAGCATTTAGCCTCAATTACAGATCGAACTATTCATATGATTGATGGAAAAATAACTAAAAACTAATCAAGATATAACTGGAAATGAAAGTAAAATCAATATTTATGGCAATTATTTTATGCGGAAGCTTGTTGTCATGCAACAATGTTTCGGATACTACATCTAAAAAAACTAGTAAAGATATGGGTGAGATAATTGGAAAGGTTAATCCTGTTATAGAAAATGAAATAATGTCACCCGAGGTGCTTTACAGTTTTGGTAGAATAGGTGATGTAGCTGTTTCGCCCGATAGATCTAGGTTTATATATCAGGTTACATATGTAAGTATTCCACTTAATAAAACCAATTCAGAGCTGTTTGTTATGAATAGCGATGGTACAGGAAAAAAACAGCTCACAATAACTAATAACCGCGAAAGTAATCCTGTCTGGATAAATAATGGGCAAAAGATAGCTTTCCTCGGCAACGAAACAGGCTCTTCTCAGATATGGAGCATGAACCCCGATGGTGGAGGTATGACTCAGATTTCAAATATCGATGGAGGTATAAATGGGTTTAGCTTCTCGCCAGATGGAAAGAAAGTTTTATTTGTGAAGGATGTAAAAAGTATTGTAACAGCACCCGACAGATATGCCGATCTACCACAGGCTTCCGGACGTATTGTTGACGATCTGATGTATAAGCATTGGGATCATTGGGTGGAAAGTGTTCCTCACCCTTTTGTGGCCGACCTAAATGGAAGCAATCTTTCTAATATTATAGATATAATGGAAGGAGTGCCTTACGAATCTCCATTAGCTCCTTTTGGAGGAATAGAACAACTAGCCTGGAGCCCCGACAGTAAAACAATTGCATACACATCTAAAAAGAAAGTTGGAAAAGAGTATGCAATATCTACAAATTCAGATGTTTATTTTTACAATGTCGAAACCGGCAAGACCAAAAATGTAACAGAAGGAATGATGGGTTATGATATAAATCCACAATTCTCACCCGATGGAACATTACTTGCATGGCAAAGTATGGAAAGAGATGGCTACGAAGCCGACAAAAATCGACTATTTGTAATGAATCTTACAACTGGAGAGAAAATAGATTTAACAGCGGGATACGATAATAATTGCGATAGCTATATATGGGGAGATGATAACAATACAGTCTTCATGCTCTCCTCTGTTTCCGGAACTACTCAGATTTACCATGTAGATATTTCAACTAAAGAGATTAAAAAATTAACAGAAGGTAAGCATAATTACGTGTCAGTATCATTAGGAGGCGAAGGGTTTATTGCCACAAGACAATCAATGTCTCAGCCAAGCGAAATTTATAGTGTTAATATTAATTCTGGTGAATCAAAAGAACTATCTTTCGAAAATAGCCATATACTCAATCAGGTTCAAATGGGAGAAGTTGAAGAACGATGGATTGAAACAACCGACAACAAGCAGATGCTTACTTGGGTAATTTATCCTCCTAACTTCGACTCAACAAAGAAATATCCTGCACTTCTTTACTGTCAGGGAGGACCACAAAGTACTCTAGATCAGTACTGGTCTTACCGATGGAACCCACAGATGATGGCGGCAAATGGATATATTGTTGTAGCCCCCAACCGGAGAGGTGTACCCGGATTTGGATCAGAATGGCTTGAGCAGATAAGTGGAGATTATGGAGGTCAGAACATGAGAGACTATCTTTCTGCAATTGATGCCCTAGCTAAAGAGCCTTTTGTAGACGAAAATAGATTAGGTGCAACAGGAGCCAGTTACGGAGGGTTTTCTGTATATTGGCTTGCCGGCAACCATGATAATCGCTTTAAAGCTTTTTTCTCTCATGCAGGAATTTTTAATACTGAGGCGCAATACCTCGAAACTGAAGAGATGTTCTTTGCGAATTGGGATATGGGCGGACCCTTCTGGGATAAGTCTAACGCAATCGCACAAAATACATATGAAAACTCTCCTCACCGTTTTGTAGATAAATGGGATACTCCAATAATGATTTCACATGGTGAATATGATTATCGCATACTGGCATCACAAGGCATGATGGCATTTAATGCAGCACAATTGCAAGGAATTCCTTCACGAATGCTCATTTATCCAGATGAGAATCACTGGATACTAAAACCTCAAAATGGAATATTGTTTCAAAGAGAGTTCTTCCGTTGGTTTGATGAATGGTTGAAATAATATTTTTACTAAAAAATATTCATAAAAGTTTTGCAATTCTGAAAATATCCCTATCTTTGCACTCGCTAAATGAAACAGTACTAATAGAGAATAGAGATTCTTAGATGTAAAGTGCAAAATGTTTCAGAATTGCAAAACCAATGGTGTGGTAGTTCAGTTGGTTAGAATACCTGCCTGTCACGCAGGGGGTCGC
>CAZSBA010000126.1:0-4735 GCA_964605035.1 uncultured Proteiniphilum sp.
CTGCCTTACATCAGTAAGACAGCAATATTTCTCCAAGACCTGTAAAAGCATTATTCTCTTAACCTTAAAGGCGTTGCCGGATATAAAAGTGAATTTATTTTTGTTGCAAAAGAATCTTGTTTTGCAATATCATCATCCGTAACAAAATGTACATCCAGTAAACCGCCTTTACAACTACTACCAGTACGAAGATAGTTAATTCTTTCTAAAGCTAAACTCCATCCATCTAACCACTTTGATAATGAGTTTTGTTTTTCTTCATCTCCTTCAAAATGTATCAGTAAATCAATGTCACTACAAGGCCCTGCGGTTTCCTCATCTGTACTTCCAAACAGATATACTCCCTTTATTCCATAGGCAGCAAAATCCATTTCGTTCACAATCTGGTCCGCCATATATTTGCGCCATCTCCAATGGGTATGTGAGTCTGCCTCTCTCCAATCAAGTTCTTTTGATTTATCGGAAGATACTTTTTCTTCCCCATTATTTTCTGATAAAAATGCAACTGCTTTATTTAAATCAGCATTCATATATACAGACAAAGCTTTATCTTTTTCCAGTTCAGCAATATCTATTACACGAAGTACATTAGAAAATTCTTTATATTCGGGTAATATTTCTTCCAAATGGTTCGGCTGGTCTTTTAAAAACCATTCTTTATATATAATCTCTTTATCATCCGGATATAAAGGAAGGTATGCAATATTGGATTCTACTAAATCCTGAAAGAAATGTGTGCCAAAAGAAACCTCCGGAACATAGGATTGTTTCTTTTTGGCTACCTCAATTAACATTGCAGTATTGCAGATATCTGCATATGTTACTCTAACACCTAATTGAATGTCCCCCCGGCTTCCCCATCGCCCAGGTCCTATTAGCACATATTTTTTATGTGGCAGATGCACATTTAATTTCCCTACTGCTTCCCCAATAGATAACATCTCGCTTCTCGTTGACAGACGACTATATTCATCTCCATCAACATAAACAATATAGCGAAGATTATCCATTTTCCCATTTGAAACAAACCGGTTTGCAGTAAACAAAATATCCTTATTGGGAATATTAGAGGGTATCGTGGCTGCTTCATTATGAAACCCCTGGTTAAGAGTACGGCATTGTAGTAAAATCAGATTTTTCCCATCATAAGCAAATTCAAGATCTACCTGAACACCCATCTTTTCTTTTAATATGGAAAATATACGACTTAATTTCTTAGGAAAATGGGTATCATCTAAAATACCGTCGAAGGTAATAATCATATCATCTTTTTTCGGTGAAAGCTCTATGAAATTCTTCTTTTGTATATATTCATCATGATAAACAGATACAAGTTTACTCAGTTTCGGTATTTCATTGCCCCAGGTTTTTAATAATTTGTCCACCTCTACCGTTTCAAATGTACCACTTTCCAAATTCATTACATCAACGTATTTTTGCGAATAGTGCCGAACATCACTGGGACTCTGATTAATCTTAAAACCAGGATTCTCAGGTGAAAATAGAAGTGGGTAATCGTTATTCACTCTATCAACTGCACGAGTTCCTAATCCCATAACAATACGAACTAAACCACCCTCCTTGGTAATTCTAGGGGACCAGCAAAGAGGATTTTCTGAAAATGCAACTCCGGCAAATAACGGCATATAATAAGGACCTACCTTCGTGCCCACCACCTCTTGAATCAAAACACCCATTTTTTCAGAAACATGTAACAGATGTCTTTGTTCCCTATATTGAAAAGAATCCGGATTATATTGAGAAGAATATACCTCTAAAATAGCATCTACCAACGCATCTAATCTTTCCTGCTTTGTTCCTTGATTTGCTAAGTATAGACTTTTATATTTTCCGCTAAAAGCTGACTGGCTTCTGTCTTCTAAAATAGAAGATGATCTGACAATAATAGGGACCTGATCTAAATCATCAAGTAAGATTTTAAGTGTCTGCATAATATGGGGAGAAAGCCGTAAGTTTTTTATTTTTGAAACAATATCATCATAAGTCATTCTAATAAAAGAAATTGAATGATATTTATAGGCATTCAATTCTTCCATATTATTATATTTTAAAAATTCGTCTAACTGATCTGTTGCTAAGTACCACGTTCTTGGAGTTTTAATATCAGCAAGTAAAGGCTCATCTATTGCCGCACGCTTTAAAATCTGCTCCGCAATAAATAACCCTGCTCCTTTGCCGCCTATACCTCCGCTTGTTTTGGAATAACCAATATTTCTGGCAAGTAAAGGCTCGAAATCTTCAATTCGTAAGTTATCAACAACTCTATCAATCAATATTTCATCCGTTGTTAAAAAACGATGTGCTAACTCTGCTAATACCCACTTCTCCATTGGAGAATAACTTTTTTGGGCATCTATCTTGTTTTTATAGCTCTGAACAATATCTAATATTTCACTAACTTCCGACTCTTTTCGACCAATGGTTTTTACCAGTGAAAACAGCCGTTCTTCCTGAATCCATTTATTGATTAGCTCATATATTTCCCCAATGGATAATAAATCTGATGCCCTGGCAATTAAGTTTTGACCAAATTCCAGCACATTGGGTATTTCTGATTTCGGAAGAGGTGTGTTTACTTCTCCATGAGTTAACACCTTAGATGGGGGCACCTGCATTTCCAAACCATTTATATATACCTGTAGTTTCTGACAAACACTTTCTAAAATCTCCGGGTTGACTTTTTGCAGCATATCTAAAATTAAATTTAACTCCCGCTGTGAATTAAGGGCAAGCTGAGAAATTCTATCTGCAACAGCCGACATTATTTTTACTTCTGTTTGTAAAAGGTCGTACTGCTTTTCTTTATCTATCATCAGATATCGTGCTTCCAGACTCCCAACCGCCTTATCATTCAAAAAGATGGGTGTTTTATAAAGATATGCTGCCTGTTCAAAATCTTCATGTGAAAAATGAACGCCATACAATTCAATTTGTATGCGGCAGGCTTCTGTTTGAGCAAACCCAGATGGAAGTATTTCTACAATTTTATTCAGAGCCATTGGTAAGGATAATTGCCTGTCCCGCAGTACGTCATCAATTAAATACATACATTCCAGTTCCTTTTCCCGCTCAGTTAAAAGCCAAATACTTTTCTCGTCCATTATTTCACCATGCCTTTCGATTTATATTATGTATTATTTCCTATTTACATGGAAATTATTAAATCCAGCCACGTAATTCTGCAGCGTTTACTACTCTGTTAATCGCAATAACGTAAGCTGCATCTCTCATATATAAATCTTTTTCCTGTGCTAAATCGTATACCGCTTTAAAAGCTTTTGTCATAATAAATTTAAGCTTTTCATTTACTTCTTCTTCGCCCCAGAAATAATTCATGTTACACTGCACTTGTTCAAAATAGCTGCAAGTAACTCCGCCGGCATTTGTTAAGAAGTCAGGTAATAAAACAATACCTCTTTCCTGAATTAACTTATCACAATCTGGTGTTGTCGGACCATTTGCTGCTTCACAGATAATCTTAACTTGTTTCGAAATATTAGGGAATACAGCCGGTGTAATCTGATTCTCTAATGCTGCCGGAATCAGTATATCGACATCCTGAGAAAGCCATGCATCGCCTGCAAGAAGTTCATATCCTAATTCTTTTGCCTTTACTTTGTCAATACTGCCAAAGGAATCCTTAATGCTTGCCAACTTCTCAATATCAAGTCCATCTTCCTTATAAAAAGTATATGCCTTTGAGTCTTCGTTATCCCAGCAGGATACTGCCTTAACCTTACCGCCAAGGCTGGTATATAAACGAGCTGCATACTCTGCAACATTACCAAATCCCTGAATACTTGCACTGGTATCAACCAGATTAAGTTTTAATTCTTTTAAAAGACTTTCTAATACATAGATAGCACCGTAACCGGTTGCCTGTGTACGGCCTATGGATCCACCCATACCTACTGGTTTACCTGTAATCACGCCTGGGTATTTGCCGCCTGCTAATGTTTCGTATTCATCCATCATCCAAATCATATGCTGTCCATTTGTCATTACATCTGGAGCCGGTACATCAATATTTGGTCCTAACTGATCAAATAATTGTCTAACATATCCACGGCATAATCTTTCCTGTTCATTCAGTGAAAGGTTATGAGGATCACAAACAACGCCTCCCTTTCCACCACCTAAAGGAATATCTACAACTGCACATTTCCATGTCATCCACAAAGAAAGAGCACGAACTGTATCTGCTGTCTCATGAGGATGAAAACGAATTCCTCCCTTTGCAGGTCCTCTAGCTGTATTGTGCTTAATACGGAATGCCTTAAACACTTTCGTGGTACCATCATCCATTTTTACTGGAATGGTAAAGTGCATTTCTTTCATTGGCTGACGCAGTAACTCTCTTGCTCCTTCATTAAGGTCCAAAATATCAGCTACCTTATCAAATTGAATCTGTGCATTTTCATATGGATTATAATTAGCCATAACATCCTCCTATATTGTTTGTTATTTATTTTGATTTTATTAGGATAAGGACACTAAAATTGCAATTTTATTATCATTACTAACGCTCTTTTACCTAATATTCATAATAATTATACTTGTGTTTTTTCATATAGTCAATAAATTATAATATCTAATTCCCATTTTTTTACATGGTGCTACATTTGATACAGGAGTATTGTGGATGAGCAATTCGAAATAAAGTGACGTGGAGCACATAAGGATTTATGCCGGTTGCACCATACACCAAGATAAA
>CAZSBA010000127.1:0-4664 GCA_964605035.1 uncultured Proteiniphilum sp.
AAAGCTTTCAGAATGGATATTATTACTAACTTGCACATGTAATTAAGTTATTTGTTACAACAAAAATAAAGATATGCCTGAAATTATAATTGATGCACGCACAGCTGCCATTAGCGACAATCTTGAAGTTCGTAGAATTTTGCCGTATCGCCGACGTCGAATGGTGGGACCTTTTATATTTCTCGATCATGCAGGCCCCATATCTGTTAAACCAATCGATATAGCCACAATGGATGTTCTTCCTCATCCTCACATCGGACTCTCAACAGTTACCTATCTTTTTGGAGGTCAGGTTACTCATCGCGACAGTCTTGGGGTAGAGCAAACTATTCGTCCAGGCGAAGTAAACTGGATGACAGCAGGAAAAGGAATCTCTCATTCAGAACGATTTGAAGACCCTGAGTTACTTTCTAAGAGTTCTCTTGAAATGGTACAGACATGGGTAGCACTACCCGAAAAGGATGAAGAAAGTACTCCTACATTCTTTAATTATCAACCAGAGCAATTGGGTACTTTCACCGATAAAGGAATGTGGATGCGACTAGTTGCTGGTGAAGCATACGGACTAAAAAGTAACGTCAAGACACACTCACCTCTTTTTTATCTGCATGTAAGTCTCGAATCAGGAACTAAGTTGGAACTTCCTACAGGATATTCCGAACGATCTGTATATATAGCAAGTGGAAAACTAGAAATAGATAGTTTTAATTATTCAATGGGTCAAATGATAGTATTCTCAAAAAACGAAAACCCTACAATTGTTGCAATTGAAAAAACAACTATACTGTTGATAGGAGGAGAGCCGTTAGGAGATCGATATATTTGGTGGAATTTTGTCTCATCCAGAAGAGAAAGAATTGATCAAGCAAAAGCCGATTGGAGGGCCGGTCGTATAGTTTTACCACCAAATGACAACAAGGAATTTATACCTTTACCAGAAACAAAATTAAAATCAGGAGGCAAACAAGTTGGTCCAGCACCCGAACCGCTCTCATAATAACATTTCAACTATTAAGGTAAATAACTATTATATTACAGACAATTTGTGTTTTGATAATATTCATAACACATTTCTTTTATGCAGTTTCTTGTAAACTAAACGAAGAATCGAGGAGATAAATATTATCAAAACTATTGAGATGAATATTGGAATAATTAGCGATAATATTGAAAATCCAGTTGCTGCTACCCCTTCACCTGTAGAAACTATTGAATTTCCGGTTCCAGCAGTAAATTTAGTAGAAAATAGCCTGGTTATTGCGCTACCACTTTGAATAGTAACAGCTGCACCTCCACCTACAATAAAACCCAATATCCACTTCATCCATTCATTTCCAACAGGAAATACTGAAGTCATCAGAAGTGTGCCAGCAATAACTGATAAAGGTGTTGCAATGCTATCAATCAAGTTATCAACAAAGGGTACATAATAAGCTAATATTTCAACTAATGCAGCTACTGCAAAGCAAATGAGTGCCGGCATTGAACCCATCCATTCAAAGCTTTCGCCTAAAGGCAAAATTCCAAAATGCGCAGCTATACTTGCAACTAGCAGAGGTATAAACACTCTAAATCCTGCACTTGCACTCAACCCGATTCCAAGTGCTATAGCGCTGATAGTCTCAATATTAGTTTCCACATTAATGTTTATTTAATATTAAAAATTTAACTTCATCTACTCCTTTTCTTCTTAACATCAGTATCAAAATCTTTTATGTCATCTTACTAGAGTTTATTTATGCAAGTTTAGTTAATTTATTTGTAATAAATTCTTTTTAGGAGTTTTTCTTCTTATTGTCTTTATTTCTTAGATAAATTTCATAATATGCTGATATTATGAAAACTAGTTAATCAACCATAAATAACTTTTATATTATAAATTATGATGAACCATGATAAATATTTCTATGTTTATGATAAAGAGATTTCAATTAAGGAACTCATTAAAATTTATCTAATATGGACAAATTAAGAATCAAAGGCAACTGGAACGAATTAAAAGGTCGTGCTAAACAAGAATGGGCCGATTTAACAGATGACGATCTTCTTTATGTCGAAGGTAAAGAGGATGAACTTTTAGGAAGAATTCAACAAAAAACAGGAAGAACCAAAGATGAAGTCCGTAGCTGGTTCGATAAAGAGCTAGACAAGTTTTAGATTTCATGTTTAATTAATTCTAAAACAAAATATTATGCATTTCGAAAAACAAGCTGAAGTATTAAATGATTTAGTGAAAATAAACAATGACAGAGTAGATGGTTATAAAAAAGCTATCGAGAATCTACAACCTGAGGATGGAGATTTAAAAATTATATTTCACGAAAAAATAAGAGAAAGTCAAACTTTCCATAGCGAACTTACAGCTGAAGTAGCCCTATTAGGCGAAGAAATTGCTAAGGGAACATTGGCATTGGGTAAAATATACAGAGCGTGGATGGACTTTGGCGCATTTCTAACAGCAGGAGACAGAAAGATTGTTTTAAATAACTGCGAAAGAGGTGAGGATGCTGCAATTGTTGCATACAACACCGCTTTAGAGTCAGACGAATTAACTCCTAATCAAAGAGAAGTGCTACTTAGTCAACTCGAAATAATTAAATTGTCTCATAACGAAATTAAAGCCTTAAGAGACGCATTACAATAATTTCTCTGCATATTCTATTATTACACCCCAGTGGCATAATTTATGCTTTTGGGGTGTATTCGTTTACATAACTAATTACTACACAATCGTATGTATCTACATATTATTGTTTATTATGCTAAAAATTAAATGCAGGCAGTTAAATAACTGTAAAATGCAACTGTCTAGCTAGAACTTAAAAGTACTTTTGTTGTTTGAAGTAGCGTGAAAATTAACACAGCAAAATTTCTAACACTTTTATGTATAAATATTTAACGACATCATTATTTCTTTTAATGAGCTTATTAACACTTGCCCAAACCGGCACTGTAAAAGGTAGAGTTTATAACCAAAAGAATAATGAGCCACTAGAGTTTGCTACAGTTCAGATACAGGGAACTGTAATTGGCACAACCACCGATTTAGATGGAAACTATGAAATTGAAGGCCCCCCCGGATTCGTACGACTAATGGTTAGCTATGTTGGTTTTGAAACTACACTTTCTTCCGAAGTGCATATTCAGGGAAATCAAACAGCATTTATTGATATTGCCGTTCCCGAATCATCAACACTTATCGATGAGGTGGTAATACGGCCAACAATGAATCTAAAAAAGATTGAGAGTCCTGTGTCTTATCTTACTATTGGTGTAAGAGATATCGAAAAAGCAGCAGGTGTCAACCGCGACGTATCAAAAGCGGTTCAAACACTACCAGGTGTAGGTGCTACCGATCCCAATCGTAACGATTTAATTGTGCGAGGTGGTGGTCCTTCAGAAAATGTATTTTATCTTGATGGTGTTGAGATACCAATTATTAATCACTTTGCAACTCAAGGCTCCTCAGGTGGAGTAGTGGGTATTATAAACCCCGATTTCGTTAGAGAAATTAATTTCTATACAGGTGCTTTCCCGGCAAACCGTCCAAATTCATTAAGCTCTGTAATGGATATCCGTCAAAAAGATGGAAGTCGCGACCGCATACATACTCAAGTGGGGATTGGTGCATCAGATGCAGCATTTACAATGGATGGGCCAATAGGAGATAAATCAACCTTCATTGTATCAGCCCGTCAATCATACCTACAGCTTCTGTTTAAATTCATAGGTCTACCTTTTCTTCCTACCTACAACGACTTCCAGATTAAGTATAAATATCAGATAGATCCAAAAAATGAACTTTCTATAATTGGTTTAGGTGCCATTGATAATATGACACTCAATACAGATTTACAGGAAGATGGCACAGAAGCGCAGCGTTATTTACTCGACTATTTACCAGTATATCAACAATGGAATTACACTATTGGAGCTGTATATAAGCATTTTAGTACAAATTATTTCGATACATGGGTATTAAGTAGAAATATGTTGCGCAACAGAAATTTTAAGTACCCTAATAACGATGAGTCGCAACCAAAAGCATCAGATTATCTATCGGATGAAGCAGAAAATAAATTTAGATTCGAAAGAAGTTATCCCAACTTGCCAGTCAAGCTTCTATTTGGTGCAGGTATGACATATTCTCATTATATAAACGAAACAAACCGTAAGGTTTTTAGTAACGGCTCGCTCAACGATCTTATTTATAATACAGAGCTAGATTTATGGTCTTATCAGGCATTTATTCAGGCCTCCGACACCTATTTTAATAACAGGCTCGCCTTATCAATTGGTATAAATACAATTGGGAATAACTTCAATAATAATATGAAGAATCCGTTGAACCAAATATCACCTCGATTCTCAGTCTCTTATAGACTAACAGATAAGTGGGATATAAATGGCAATGTTGGTCGTTACGCCATGCGACCCGCATATACAACACTTGGATTTAAAGATGATACGGGTATTTTTGTAAACAAAAACGAAAACCTGAAACACATTATTTCAAATCAGGCAATTACAGGATTTGCATTCGAACCCAATAACAATATAAGATTTAATCTCGAGGGATTTTATAAACTATATGAAAATTATCCTCTTTCGGTTACAGATGGTATGAGCATTGCAAGTAAAGGTACCGACTATGGCCAGGTTGG
>CAZSBA010000128.1:0-4612 GCA_964605035.1 uncultured Proteiniphilum sp.
ATATATGAAGTTCCAGCTGATAAGAAGAAAGTTGTATCTGAACTTAAAGCAGCTTCAAAAAAAGCCGATGTAGTTTGGATTGCATCTGATGAGGACCGCGAAGGAGAAGCGATTGCCTGGCACCTATTCGAAGCATTGGATCTAAAAGAAGAGAACACTAAAAGAATTGTTTTTCATGAGATTACCAAGAAAGCCATTCATGATGCAGTTAATAATCCTAGAAAAATAGACCAAAATTTGGTAGATGCACAGCAAGCCAGAAGAGTGCTCGACCGAATCGTTGGCTTTGAGCTTTCTCCTGTATTATGGAGAAAGATAAAACCAGCTCTTTCGGCAGGTCGTGTGCAATCAGTTGCAGTTCGTCTTATTGTAGAACGCGAACGTGAAATTCAAAATTTCACAGCAGAAGCTGCTTATCGAGTAGTGGCTATTTTCACTAAAGTTGAAAATGGAAATATTTACGAAATAAAGGCAGAATATAACAAGCGTCTAAAAACCAAAGAGGAGGCTATTGCACTGCTCGAGAGTTTGAAGTCTTCGGTTTTTAAAATAGAAGACGTGATTACACGTCCCGGTAAAAAAACACCTGCAGCTCCTTTCACAACATCCACATTACAACAGGAGGCATCGCGTAAACTTGGCTTCTCTGTTGGGCAAACAATGATGGTTGCTCAAAAATTGTATGAGTCAGGAAAGATAACATATATGCGTACAGACTCGGTTAACTTATCGGGTCTTGCAATTGGTACTGCAAAAACTGAGATTATTGATCAGTATGGCGAGAAATATCATAAAGTTCGTCAATATACAACTAAGTCAAAAGGTGCACAAGAGGCTCATGAGGCTATTCGCCCAACATTCATAAGCGAGCATGAAGTGCAAGGTACTGCACAGGAGAAGAAGCTGTACGATCTGATTTGGAAGAGAACAATTGCCTCTCAAATGGCAGATGCTGAGATGGAACGTACAACAGCAAATATCTCAATTTCTGGTTCAGAGGGGAAATTTGTGGCTACAGGAGAGGTTATCAAATTTGATGGTTTCCTGAGGGTTTACCTCGAAGGAACCGATGACGAACATAGTGAGAAAGAAGAAGGTCTTTTGCCTCCAATGAAAGAGGGAGAGATACTAGAAATGCTAGAAACCATAGCCACTGAGAGATTCACACAGCGACCAGCACGTTTTACTGAGGCCGCACTTGTCAGAAAGATGGAAGAGCTTGGTATTGGTCGCCCGTCTACTTATGCTCCTACAATCTCAACAATAATAAATAGAGGTTATGTTGAGAAAAGTAGTATAGAGGGAGTTGAAAGAAAATATAATGTCTTAACTCTTAAAAAAGATACAATAAAAGACGCTAATAAAAAAGAGATTACCGGAGCTGATAAAAATAAACTTATCCCAACCGATATTGGTATAGTGGTTAACGATTTCCTTGTTGAATTTTTCCCATCAGTTATAAATTATAATTTTACAGCTAAGGTTGAAGAGGATTTCGATAAAATTGCTGAAGGAAAGGCAAAATGGAATGAGTCAATTGCCGATTTCTATAATGTTTTTCATCCCATAGTTGAGGAGACAGCAAATATGCGCATGGAGCATAAAGCTGGTGAAAGGGTGTTGGGAGTAGACCCTAAATCGGGAAGACAAATATCAGTTAAGATAGGTCGCTATGGCGCAATGGCACAAATTGGAACCCCCGATGAGGAAGAGAAGCCCATTTTTGCTTCACTTCAAAAATCTCAATCTATAGAGTCTATTACTCTTGAGGAGACTCTAAAACTTTTTGAATTGCCAAGAAATTTGGGTGAGTTTAGAGAGAAGGATGTGATAATAGGGGTTGGTAGATTTGGACCTTATATTCGTCACAACAACAAGTTTGTATCTCTTCCAAAAGGTGTAGATCCTCTTGAAATTCAAATGGATGAAGCTATAGTTTTAATTGAAGATAAAGAGAAGAAAGACGCAGAGAAAATTATTAAGATATTTGAAGAGGAGCCTGGACTTGAAGTGCTTAATGGTAGATTTGGACCTTATATAAAATTCGAAAAGAGTAACTATAAAATACCTAAAGGTACCGATCCTAAGGAGCTTACAATTGACGACTGTAAGAAGATAATTGCCGAAGGGGGTAAGGATAAAAAAAGTAAGGGCAAAAAGGCAACTACTGCCAAGAAGACAACTGCTACTAAGAAAACCGGATCGGCTGCATCAAATAAGTCTTCCTCCTCTAAAACAAAGAAATCCTCAACTGCCAAGAAGACTTCAGCTAAAAAGGCTTCTTCTGATAAGAGTGCCAGTAAATAGTTTTATTGTTGATTCATTTAAAGTGATTACTAATATTCGATTGACGACATATTCTGATATCCCAGTTGTATTGAATATATATGCAACTGCGCGAAAGTTTATGCTTAGTACAGGCAATATAAATCAATGGGTTAACGGATATCCTACACAAAAACTTATAGAGGAGGATATTGAGTCTGGGCATAGCTTTGTTGTAGAAAATAACTATGGAGTGATTGTAGGTGTATTCTGCTTCATTATTGGAGAAGATTCAACATACACAAAAATATATAACGGTAAATGGTTAAATGAAGATGAGTACGGCACAATTCACCGTATTGCTTCAGCTGGTATAGAGAAAGGAGTGTGTGAGGCTTGCATCAAGTGGTCATTCACTCAAATACTTAATGTTCGCATAGATACCCACCGTGATAACAAGGTAATGCAGAATATATTGACAAAACTAGATTTTAAATATTGCGGCATTATTTATCTGCATGATGGTGCAGAGCGATTAGCATATCAAAAAGTTCTATAAATTCTATTTGTTTTTTTATTATAAAACACTTTTCTAAAAAGAGGGAGGGTAGAGAAGAAGTCCTGCAACCCCCGACAAAACTATCAGTAAAATTGGGTCCATCTTTTTAATTGAAGCTACCACTACAACACCAAAAATGATCCAGCTCTTATAATCAATAAAATTATAATCGTTCATAAGCATTAATGCTGCAGCAGCAATCAATCCAATTATTGCAGGCTTCAAAATTGATAGTGACGATTGCATCCAAGGATTGCCTTTAAGCTTGAAAAAGAAAGCGCTAATAATTGTCATTATTATTAACGAAGGGATGCTTACTGCTGTTGTACATATTGCCGAACCAATTATGCCCTGACCGGTAGAAAATCCCATCTCTGTAACAGATGTATAGCCAATATAAGTGGCAGAGTTAAATGCAATTGGACCAGGTGTAGTTTGCGAAATTGCAACAATATCGGTGAAATCGCTTACTGTAATCCAGCCATGAATATCCACAACTTCTCTCTGAATAAGCGGAAGCATTGCATAACCACCTCCAAATCCAAACACACCTATCTTTAAAAATGTTAGGAAAAGTGAGATATAAAGTTCCATCAACTCCATTATCGTTTCATTTTTAATTTAATAAATAGATAATATGAGATCCCGAATAAGATTGCAAACATTATAATATATACCGGCGATATTTTAAGTAACCATACCAAAAGTGCCACTGTAATTGGTATCCATATGTTTTTCAACCTCACTCCTGCAGATTTACTTAACCCTAATAGTGGAGCGGCAATAAGTGCTACAACTGCAGGTCTGATTCCTTTGAATATTGATTCTATTATTGGATTTTCTTTAAATTGAGTAAATAAAACTGCAATTAAAAGGATAACTATAAATGAAGGTAAAATAATTCCTGCGCCGCAGAATAAACTGCCCTTGAAGCCTAGTCGCTTGTTTCCAACAAATAATGCAGTGTTTAGTGAAATTGGCCCTGGAGCCGATTGTGCCAGTGCCAGCATATCCATAAACTCGTCATCACCTAACCATAGTTTCTTATTAACTACCTCATTTCGTATTAAGGGTATCATGGCATATCCTCCACCAAAAGTGAAGGCTCCTATTTTAAAGAAGACCAAAAATAGATCCCAATATTGTTTCAGCAGGCTCATCATTAATTTGTATATAAAGTAAAAGCAGACTGCAAACTGAAGTAATCTGTTGCAAATCTGCTTTTTATAAGAAGCCGCATCGGTGGAATAAGTCGAAACTCCTTTTGACAGGATTTGAGTGTCTTGGTATCTTTGTAATCCGCTGTTCCGATAAATCGGAATCCCGAAGGATGCGGCCCGCCATTGTAACCAAGAACTTGTCTCGGTTTGTAAAATGTAATTGATGAGTTTCCCAATCGACCAATGCGGCAGTAACTCTATCATTTTATATTTCAAAGATAAGAGGTTAATATTAATAATCCAAATTATTTATGTTATAATTTGACCATAAATGGTGCTTTCGCAGCAAAACCTACTCTCCTTGAAACTTACTTATCTCACTATCTGATAACTCGTGATTAGTGAGATCACCAGCTAAAAATTGGTCATATGCGCTCATATCCACCAAACCATGTCCAGATAAATTAAATAGTATAACTTTTTTCTTGCCCTCTTCTTTTGCTTTCAATGCTTCCTTGATAGCTGCAGCAATTGCATGATTAGATTCGGGTGCAGGCACAATTCCCTCTGTACGTGCAAATAGCACACCAGCTTCAAAAGTATCGAGTTGCTTAAACGCTTCTGCTTC
>CAZSBA010000129.1:0-4525 GCA_964605035.1 uncultured Proteiniphilum sp.
TCCGCGAGGAGGAGGAAAAACTTTTTTTTAATTGCGGTATAACATTTTTTTTAATTGCGTTATAACTTATAATCGTTAGTAATATTCCTCACAGACTCAATCTTATAGGTAAAAGAATCGGCCCTATACCATCCAATATTATACTCAATAGGTAAGCCATTCTTATCACTAACTGCCCTCTTGCGTATTAATATAGGATCTCCTGTTTCAATTTCTAGCTTCGATGCAATAAAATTATTTGCAGGTGCAGCACTAATCTCCTCCCTCGAGGTTTTCACAGTAATATCATAATCATTCCTTAAAATCTCATACAAAGGTCTGTTAAAGTTCTCGGTTCCGTTAAGTGGTATTTGCGGATTAAATTCAGACGAAAAATAAACAAACGGAAAATGCACCTTTCCTCTTAGCCTCTCAATTCTTAAGACTTTTGTGTTTTCAGAAATCGCAAAGAACTCTTTAGCCTCTTTGCTGGGTAACTGCTTACTAATATGTAATTCAAAATTCTCAATTTCTAAACCCAGAATCTCCATCTCTTGCGAAAAACTCAACCAGTTGGTTGCTTCACTGGCAATATTTTTTTCAGCCACACGAGTCCCAATTCCTCTCTTACGTATTAGCAATCCTTCGCTCACAAGGGTGTTAATTGCTTGTCTCAAAGTGTTTCTCGACATCTTCAACTCCTCAGACAACTCAATCTCATTGGGAAGCATTTTCCCCTCTTTGTATTTGTCTTGTTCAATCAAGTCACGTAAATACAACTCCGCCTGTTTATGCAAAGGTAACTTTTGTTTCATCTTTTTTTCTCAAATGTATAAAATATAACAAAAACATAAAAATATTTGGCGATATTTATAATCTTTTTTACATTTGCATGTTCATACATATAATGATATTGATTAAACATATGCAGGATTACAGAAGTAACTACAACAAATTTCCCGCCACAACAATAAAAGATGGCGTGCTCATCAGTGATTGGAATAATATACTAGATGAAATTGTTTCTAAAACAAACAACAATATAATTTGCATCGAATGCTATAGTGGAACTCATAAAGAGGAACTGATCTCTAATTTTCAAAAAATACCCAATGTTCTTTTCGTAAATTCCGACGATTATTTCAAATCGGAGAGCGAGATCTTGAATATGACACAAAATTTCATGAGAGATGATGTGTTATTCGGATACCTCAGTAATCTTAAGATAGAAGATTATTTAGATGAAGCACGTGTAACAAAGGTAAGAGAAGAGATTGCATCTTACAAAAACAGGGGAAATATTATTGTGTTTGGCTATGGCAGCTCACTGGTAGCCAACCCCGATATTCTTATCTATGCCGATATGCCCCGTTGGGAGATCCAGCAGAGAATGAGAAAGAGCCAGGTAACTGCGCTGGGCGTTGATAACCACAAAGATCCTTTCTCAATACAATTCAAACGAGGGTTTTTTATCGACTGGCATGTATTAGATAAACATAAAAAGAAACTGTTTAAGAAGGTCGATTATTGGCTCGATACTGTTAAGGATAAACCAAAATTAATCGATCGCGATACATTCTTTAAAGGAATTGATATAACGGCTAACTCACCATTCAGGGTGGTGCCTTTTTTCGATCCAGCCCCATGGGGTGGTCAGTGGATGAAAGAGGTGTGCGGTTTAGATAAATCGGTAGAAAATTACGGATGGTGTTTCGATTGTGTGCCCGAAGAAAACAGCCTTCTCTTTAATATTCAGGGCGAGCTTTTTGAGATGCCCTCTATAAATCTTATCTTTCTTAAAACCAGAGAGATCTTAGGCGATCCGGTTGAGTCGAGGTTTGGCGATAGTTTCCCAATTAGGTTCGATTTGCTAGATACTATGGGCGGTGGCAATTTAAGTCTTCAGGTGCACCCCACAATTCAGTATGCCAAAGAGAGTTTCGGCTTGCCATATACACAAGACGAGAGCTATTATGTGTTAGATGCTAAAGAGGATGCTAAGGTGTATTTAGGGCTTAAAAAAGGTATCGATAGCAACCAAATGATTGCAGACCTCGAAGAAGCTAATAGCAACCCTGATGTAGTATTCGACGAGAATAAATATATAAATATATTGCCGGCTAAGAAGCACGACCATTATTTGATTCCTGCAGGAACAATTCACTGCTCTGGTGGTAACTCTGTAGTTCTCGAAATTAGTGCTACGCCAAACTTGTTTACTTTTAAGCTGTGGGACTGGAACAGGCTTGGTTTAGATGGAAAGCCCCGACCTATCAATCTTGAGCGTGGTAAAGAGGTAATAAGATGGGAGCGTGATGAAGATTTTGTTAAAAATGAGCTTGTAAATCAATTTGTTGAAACAGCAAAAGGGGATGGCTGGTATGAAGAACAAACAGGTCTTCACAAAAATGAGTTTATAGAAACAAGAAGGCAAACATTTACTAAACAGGTTAGGCATACTACGGGTAATTCTGTTAACGTACTAACTCTGCTCGAGGGTAAAGAGGTTATTGTAGAGAGCCCCTCTAATGCATTTGAGCCATTTATTGTACACTATGCAGAAGCATTTATTGTGCCTGCTCATATAAAAGAATATACAATAACACCACATGGAGAGTCGAAAGACAAACAGTGCATTACCATTAAAGCTAGTGTGCGTTTTTAAGATACCAAAAACTGAAAAATAATAACATGAAACAAAATAGATTACAAAAGGGATGGACACCGGTGATAGCCGTATTTTTCGGCTTCTTCATCATGGGTTTTGTAGATGTTGTGGGTATAGCAACAAACTACGTAAAGATAGATTTCGATCTATCCAACTCACTGGCAAATACTCTACCTATGATTGTTTTCCTTTGGTTTGCCCTATTCTCTATACCGGCGGGTATACTGATGGGGAAGATAGGTAGAAAGAAAACTGTTTTAATATCTCTTTCAATTACAACATTTGCAATGATAATTCCTTTTGTCATTTATAGTTTTGCATTTGTGCTGGTGGCTTTTGCTTTACTGGGTATTAGTAATACAATACTTCAGGTATCGCTTAATCCGCTTGTAGCATCAATGTTTAATAAAGATAAAACAGCAAGTGTGCTAACAACCGGACAGTTTATTAAATCTATCTCTTCGCTGTTGGGACCAATTATTGTTGGCCTCACAGCGGTTTATTTTGCCAATTGGAGGGTTACCTTCCTAATATTTGCAGCTATCTCACTTGTTTCTGTTCTGCTTCTTAGCTTTTCTAAGATCAACCAGGATGTTTACAGCAACCAGCAAACCTCATTCAGAAGTGTTTTAAGCCTACTTAAAATAAGGTACATTTTGTATAGTTTTATGGGTATAGTATTAATTGTTGGTTTAGATGTCGGAATTAACACATCAGCACCACAACTGTTGATG
This sequence comes from uncultured Proteiniphilum sp., assembly GCA_964605035.1. Taxonomy (GTDB): domain Bacteria; phylum Bacteroidota; class Bacteroidia; order Bacteroidales; family Dysgonomonadaceae; genus Proteiniphilum. The sequence goes on from CAZSBA010000129.1 coordinate 3,382, forward strand.
GATAAGGCCGGTCTCGAAATCAGCAGAGCAGGATTGGGCAGCAGTGTCTATTTCATAGCTAAAACAATAGGAACATTTTTGGGCGCATTTCTGCTTTTGAGAACAAAGTCTCTCAACTTCCTTAAGATTTCACTTCTTATTGCCATTCTCTCATTTATCCCTTTAATGTTCAGCAGTAATTTGTGGGTCATTCTTATAGCTATTTTTGCAATAGGTCTTGCATGTGCAAATGTTTTTTCTATTATTTTCTCACTTGCTCTTAATAAACTTCCCGAGCGTTCGAACGAGATTTCCGCTCTCATGATAATGGGTGTTTCAGGAGGTGCAATTATTTTACCTGTTCAGGGGGTTGTAAATGATGCGTTCGGACTTATGGCTTCGCTACTAGTGCTTCTTTCCTGTTTGGTACTAAATCTGTTATTCACTAAAAATTTGAAAGAAAATGCATAACAAAGAGAAAAAAGCAATATTAACTTTAGATGCAGGTGGAACAAGCTTTGTGTTTTCTGCAATTATCGACAACCAAGAAGCAGTAGAACCCTTACATTGCGAAGCTTTTCCCGACGATCTGGATAGATGTCTCGAAACTATAGTAGCCTGCTTTAAAAAGGTAATCGATAAGCTCGATACCTATCCAATGGCAATAAGTTTCGCATTTCCTGGTCCCGCCGACTACGAAAACGGAGTTATTGGAGATTTACCTAACTTCCCCGCTTTCAAAGGAGGTGTTGCATTAGGTCCCTTCCTCCAACAAGAATTTAAAATACCAGTGTTTATTAACAACGATGGCAACCTCTTTGCATACGGAGAGGCAATTGCTGGTGCGTTGCCCCAGTTAAACAGCGAACTGGCCACAGCAGGAAACCCAAAGCAGTATAAAAACCTGCTTGCAGTGACACTCGGCACTGGCTTTGGCGGAGGCGTAGTAATCGACGGTAATCTGCTAAGGGGCGATAACGGTTGTGGCGGCGACGTATGGTTGTCGGCAAACAAATACAGTAACAATGTCCTTGCCGAAGAGGGAGTTAGCATAAGGGCGGTTAAACGTGTATATTGCGAACTTTCGGGAGATGATACTAACTATACACCCAAAGATATTTTTGATATAGCCGAGGGCAACAAAGAGGGCGACAGAGAAGCTGCA
>CAZSBA010000130.1:0-4438 GCA_964605035.1 uncultured Proteiniphilum sp.
TTTTCCATATCCGAATTTGCAAGACCTTTTTCATATACCCATTTATTGCAACGAGCACCCTCTTCTTGGTGTACCTCACCCCACATTCCTTCTCTGAGAGAACCAGGAATCATATTGAAATCAATAGTATGATTAAGAGGTCGAGCGTGACCAGTTATTAAAACTTCACCAGTTGCCGGATCAATCATTGGCCCAATTAAAAACGAACCCTTCTTACGATTATCAGCATCATCAAACTGTTTTACATAGTCGGGTTGCGCACTCACACCATTCCATGTACCCACGGTCATTCCCAATGCAATCGGATCTAAATAGTGCAAGGTGCGTTTATGTATATGGTTATCGCCATCATCCTTACCGAAAGCAACTGGTAAAATAATCTCTCTCGAAACCTCATTATTCACTTCGAAGTTAGTCTTCCAGTTAGGTTCAATAATATAGTCCAACGACATTACTTTATCAGTAGCATCAATCACACCCTGCCAGTTAGGAGTACCCGTCCATACCTCAGCATTCAGGTACATCTTAGCAAGCAAAGTATAGGCTGCACCTTGAGTGAACTTTCCATAGCTTTCACCTGTAACATCATCTCTAAGCTGATCTTTAATCTCATTAAGTTCTGTTACCACAAAGTTATACAGCGTTTGGCGATCAGACATAGATGGCAAATCTGTTGACTCATAATCTGACACAAGCGGAGCATTTCCGAAGTAGTCTATAAGTATATAATACCAAAATGCTCTAATACCTCTAATTTCAGCAAGTGTTTGAGCTTTTAAATCGGCATCCATCTCAGACCCCTCTATAGTAGCATAAATTTGGTTGCAACTGGTAATTCCAGACATACAAGCGTTCCATGAACCGTTAATAAGACCATTTCTCGCATGCCATGTATGCAACTTTAAGACCATATGAACACCACCGTCCCACCAGTCGCCTCCAATCCTAGTTGGAGTAATAGACATATCACCGGTAGATTCCGACAACAGGAATATATCACCTGGAAAAACACTCTTAAGTGTTTTATATATAGGTGCAATTATTGCATTAATCTCGGCAGGCTTCTTCCCAAACTGATCTGCCGGAATAGTATCGTACACTGTCTCGTCAAGGTTGGTACATGAGTTTATTCCACCCATCAACACCAACACCGTCAAAATTATTGTTAGTTTAAATATTTTTTTCATTTTCGTGTGATATTAAAGTTAGAAAGTTAGACTTATACCAACTGAGTAAGTTGTTGCTTTCGGATAATATTCCCTATCTTCAACACCGGGAGCAAGCCCGCTATTCCTATTTTCATCCACTTCAGGATCAAGACCTTTATATTTTGTAAGTATAAACATATTTTGTCCTGTTGCATAAACTCTAGCACGTTCTAGCCAGTTGATATTATCTGTTTTAAAGGTGTAACCAAGAGACATGTTGTCCAGACGAATATGCGAAGCATCCTCAACATACAACGATGAATACTCGGGAACCACTTTCAACTGATGAATAAGCGGATCGTTAAGAGCATTGGCTCCAATTAAATATCCGGCATGACCATAAGTCATTCGTCCCATATTAAGCACCCTATTTCCTAAAGTTCCACGCAGAAAGAACGACAAGTCCCAGTTTTTGAAATTAAACTGATTGCTCCACCCAAAAGTCATGTCGGGTTGTGCCGAACCTATATAAGTGTAATCCTCAGCAGTTACCGAGTTTGTTTCCTCTCCATCCTTATTTAGGAAAACATATTTACCCTCTTCATCTATACGAATAAATTCAGGTCCGTAAAACTGACCAACCGGGTATCCCTCTTCAATTACGTGGGTTGTTCTTCCCGAACCACCTCTTACCCATGCATCACCCACAAGAATTCTACTTGTAGTATAAACATCGTCGGAAAGACTAGTTATTTCGTTCTTGTTATGAGCAGCTGTTATTGAAGTATTCCATCTGAAATCTCCTTCCCTCAGAACATCAATACTCAATGCCATTTCAATACCGGTATTTCTCATGTCACCCACATTTGCCATCATATCGGGATGCAAGAATGGAGGAGTAGGCACTCTGTAAGTATAAAGCATGTCCTTGGTGCGCTTGTCATACCATTCAACTGTACCGTTCACGCGGTTATCAAACATAAAAAAGTCGACACCAATATTAAACATCGAAGTTTCCTCCCACTTCAGGTCGGGGTTGGCGTTCTGACTAATCTGATATGCAGTAAGCCACTGACCATTGTCATAATAAGTACCACTCGTTCCGTACAACTGTAATGTTTTATATGGATCTAAACCCGACTGATTACCTGTTATACCATAACCTACACGAAATTTCATATCATTTATCCAATTCACATTCTCCATAAAAGCCTCTTCAGTAATACCCCATGCTGCCGATACAGATGGAAATGTACCCCATTTATGGTTAGCACCGAACTTAGAAGATCCATCGCGGCGAAGAGTTGCAGTAATCATGTATTTCGACATATAACTGTAATGCACTCTTCCAAAGAAAGAAATAAGACGACTCATATTTCTTGCCGATCCCACGTCATTAGGACGAAGACCCTGACCCGACTCTAAGTTGTTTGAGCCCAACAGATCGGTAGTAAAGTTTCTATTAGCCGCACGCATAAAAGAGTATTCGTTTTCTTCCCACGAGTATCCTGCAATTGCATTCATGCTATGCTGCTCCGACGTACCTAAGCTAGTATTATATTCAAGCAGCCACTCCATAAGATTCTTATCCCAAATCCTGTTTTCACGAAGTGCATAACCACCATCATCCCTACCAGCTTCTGTTTCTGAGTTATTGTACTGACTTCTCTCCTCTGCCCTTCTCTCTTTATATAACAGAGTCTTAATATCAAGCCCTTCCATCAGATTAAACAATATATCACCCGAACCATAATAGTGTATATTTTTTCTGAAGTTATGATTATACTCCTGATTTCTTACCGGGTTACCCTGATCATATTCACGAGTATCAAACCACTCTCCATCACTAGTTTTAACTGGATAAACAGGAAGCATATTATAGGCAAGCACAAAATTTCTACGGTTAGGCTGATTAAAATCACGCATAGTTGCAGAACCTGTAAGTCCTATTCGCAACCTGTCGTTAATCGCTCTTTGCTGAAGCTGAAACCTAAAGTTATACCTGTCCATATCATTATCCTTCATAATACCATCGCTTTTCAGATAGTTAAACGATGCCCTATAATTACTGTTAGAACCACCTCCGGCAAGAGACATACTATGATTTTGCGAAAAACCATTTCTTGTGATCTCATCAAACCAGTCGGTACTTGCACCAAACCTATCGTAAACCGTAGCATCACTACCGCTTGTACTTGCATAATCACGCCATTCATCGGCTGTTAGCAGGTCGGGTTTATTAGCAATCAACGAAGTAGCCAAATATCCATCGTAAGAAACTCTTGGCTTCACACCCGAACCTCTTTTTGTGGTAATAAGTATAACACCACCGGCCGAGCGTGAACCGTAGATTGCTGCCGATGAAGCATCTTTAAGTACAGTTATCGATTCAATATCTTGTGGAGCCACTGTCTGCAAATCACCTCCAGGCACACCGTCAATTACAATAAATGGTCCCTGATCGTTCTGCAGAGTAGACACACCTCTCAATCTAATTCTAGCACCATCGGTAACATCACCCGATGGATTAGTAATCTGTAACCCTGCAACCTTACCTTGAAGTAGGTCTGCAGCATCTCGAGTTACTCCTTGATTAAAATCTTCGGGCGAGACATTAGTCACAGATCCTGTAATTTCTCTTCTGCGTTGCTGTCCATACCCAACCACCACAAGTTCATCCAGAACTTCGGTATCATTAGCAAGTACAACATTAATTGTTGTCCTTCCATTTACCAGAACAATTTCCGACTGCATCCCCACATACGATACCTCTAGAGTTGCACTCGGACTTACATTCTCCAATACATAATTTCCATCAAAATCTGTAACGGTGCCAGTAGAAGCCCCTTGTACTTGCACGGTCACACCAATCAACGCTTCTCCATTCTCGTCGCTCACACTACCTCTTACAGTAATATTCTGCGCGATAATGCCCAAGGAAAATATCCATAATAGTATAGATATACTCCCTTTCACAAGATTAAAACTTTTAATTTTCATACATTCATGAATGTTTAGATTAAAATACTTAAAAAATTTAATGAATTTAAACTGTCTTTTTTACTTCAAACTCAGTCACATAACTAACTTCTTAACTTTAACATGTTAACAACATGGCTTTTGATAAATACAAACGTAATATAAATACTTTACATTACAACAGTTAACTAGTTTTAATATTCCTTTTATTCAATGAATTTATTTTATTTTTAACGCAATCGATTGTAAAATGTTCATCTAGTTACATAATAACTTGAATCAATAATAGCCCTCTACTAACTCCCTACTAA
>CAZSBA010000131.1:0-4220 GCA_964605035.1 uncultured Proteiniphilum sp.
TTACCAAGAAATGTTCTATTTGCAAACATCATATCCGAAGGACTCGTAATATATGAATTGAAAAGAGGAATACCTGTTTGACCAAAAGTAAATGAAAGACCTTTAGCCGGTTTTATCGTTCCACTTAGGTCAAGTACTTTAAACTCTCCTTCGTCGCTAAGTTCTAATTGTACACGATATCCTGAAAAATGATTTACATTACCACTTACACCAACTCGTGAGTTACGTACAGAGAAGCGCGACATATCATTGTCAATTGCATACTCATATTTATTTTTTAAAGATCCATCAAACTTTACGTTAGGAAATGAATCAGAATTGATTTCTTGTGCCGATAGGGTGTTGATTGTAAGTGTAATTAAAAACACATTTAATAAGACAGTTCGTAAGTAGTTATTCCTCATATAGTTTATTGTTCTATTCATAAAAAAATTGTGCAAAAATGTATTATTGATTATAATTTAAAGACTCATTTTCAAGTAGTTTTTTCTTGATGTCGAGACCCCATCGATATCCGCCAAGTGAGTTGTCAGAACGTATGACTCTGTGACAAGGGATGAGACATGAGATTGGATTTTGTCCAACGGCAGTTCCAACGGCCCTTACAGCCTTAGGTCTTCCTATATTCTCAGCAATAATTTTATAGCTTCTTCTATCTCCATGAGGAATCTTCAACAACTCCTCCCATACTTTCATCTGAAAATCAGTGCCTTTTATATGAAAGGTTATGTTAAATAAAGACGATGGATTCTCTATAAGTGAAATAGTTTTGTTGTGAATATTAATATTTTCCTTTTCAAGTTTAGCCTTGCCATATTCGTTATGTAACTCTTCAATCATAAAAGACTCTTCGCCCAGGGCAACAAAACAAACTCCAATATCAGTTGAAGCTATCAATGTTTTGCCATATATTGTATCATATATATTATAATAAATAATTAGCTCCTTTTCTTCAAGCGGAGACATTTGAAAAATATAGCTATATTCAGTATTTATATCATACATAAAGCTCAATTTTATTTTTCGGAAATAAACTGTTCAAAACCTTCAGAATATATAGTGCCAAAAGAACCATCTTCATTGCCGAAGATAAAATAATACTCAACACCATCAAGCTCTTTAGCTGTTTCTACAGATTTATCAATACCCATAGCAACAAATGCCGTTGCATAAGCATCAGCAGTCATACAGTCGTCGGCTATAACCGTGGCACCCAAAATATCTGTTTCTGTAGGATAACCTGTTTTTGGATTAATAGTATGAGCATATTTTTTGCCATCTTTTACATAATAATTACGATAGTTTCCCGAGGTTGCCAAAGATTTGTTACAAAGAGAAATAATAGTTTGGAGTTCGTGCTCAATAAATAGTATCTCATCATTTGGTTTATCTACACCAATTCGCCAGCATATACCTTTTTCATTTACACCTTTAGCACTTACTTCTCCACCAATTTCAATCATATAATCTTCCACACCATGACGTTCCAAAAGATTTGCAATCACATCACATGAGTATCCTTTAGCAATAGCAGAGGTATTTATTTGAACTCTCGAATCTGTTTTAACAACCTCACCACTGCTGTTAATTGCTATTTTTTCATACCCCACAAATTGTTTGAGGCTATCTATCAACTCAGGAGTTACACTATCCATATTATGAAATCCAAAACCCCATGCATTTATTAATGGCGATGCGGTAATATCAAAATAACCATTACTGTTTTGTGATACTTCAACCGACTTATTAAATACATTAATAAAAAATGAGTCCAGCTCAACAGGTTCATTATTATTAACTTTAGATATTACTGAGTTTTTTTTAAACGGATTAAGTGAGTGGTCGAATCTTTCTAACTCATCAGTTATTTCGCTCTTCAGCGACCTACTATAAGCATATTTTATATTATACGATGTAGTAAATATTTCTCCATACTCCTGAAAATAATCAGTATATGCCTTTTTTTTACCATCCGCATTACACGATAAAAGTAAGGAAACAGAGAAAAGTAACAAATAGAAATTACACTTCTTCACCATTAAAACTGGGTTGTTTTTAAGCTCCATAATATTGCTTTAATTTTCAATAGATTAAAACTAGTTTTGGAAACATAATGATTAATCAATTAGCATATAAGATGACCAATTTATTAATAAAACTCTTTATCTATCCTGTATTGATTTCTCTCAGGAGAGTTCCTCGAAATTAGTTCGCCTAAAAAGCCAGCCAGAAAAAGGAGAGTTCCAAGAATCATCATTGTAAGAGAAATATAAAAATATGGCGACTCTGTAACTAGTTGATATGGATTGTTATAATGCAAGTCATACAATTTTTTGGCTCCAACCAATATAATTGCAATAAATCCTATAAAGAACATAACACTTCCCCATATGCCAAAGAAATGCATAGGTTTTTTGCCAAATCTATTCAGAAACCAAAGAGTTACAAGATCGAGATATCCATTAAAGAACCTGCTCGACCCAAATTTACTTTTCCCATGCTTACGCGCCTGGTGCTGCACAACCTTTTCGCCAATTTTAGTAAAGCCGGCATTTTTAGCCAATACCGGTATGTATCTATGCATATCGTTATAAACCTCAATACTTTTTGCAAGAGATTTTGAATATGATTTTAAGCCACAATTAAAATCGTGCAACTTTATTCCGGACACCTTTCTTGCAGTTGCATTAAATATTTTAGATGGTATATTTTTGGTTAATTTATTGTCATATCTCTTCTTTTTCCATCCCGAAACCAAGTCATATCCGCCTTTAACTATCATTTCATACAACTCAGGTATCTCCTCGGGGCTATCTTGCAGATCTGCATCCATTGTAATTATTACATCTCCTAATGCCTTTTCAAAAGCACAATGCAGTGCTGGAGATTTACCATAATTTCGCCTAAATTTAATTGCTTTTACGTACTCCGATTCATTTCTAAGATTGGTAATTACTTCCCACGATTTATCGGTGCTTCCATCATCCACAAAGATAATCTCATAAGAATAATCGTTTATCCGCATAACTTCTCTTATTCTGTCATGCAGTTCTACAAGCGATTCCTCCTCGTTATACAATGGTATTACAACAGATATATCCATTATTATATTATATATTTAAGTTTCTTTTTGCGGCTTTATTCTTCTAGCTAACGGAACAATAAGTAATGAAAGGAGAAGACCTATAAAAACATCTCCTAATATTATATTATTTAATACATAGCTGAACGAAGATGGCAATGGTTGTTCTGCAAGTTGAGCTGTAAGAGCCTGGTTTAAATTCAATGATTCTGCCAGTGCTGTAATACTGCTGTAGAAGTTTGATATAAACATAGGGTCTATCCAGTTTACATGAATAAAAACAGCAACAGCTTCTAGTATTGATGCAAAGAAAAACATCAAAATTGAAAACTGAATACCATGTACAAAGCTCATCTCATTATCGTTATACCATTTATTATACTTAACAAGGTAGTATAACAAGATCATTGGAGTGCCAATACTTAGGAAATTGCCAACATAGCTTGTAACAGCATAATCCTTACCTATAATAATTAACAAGTATTTTACAACCCAAAATACACCAAGTATAAGTGATGCGTATAATGAGTAATAAAAAAGTTGATTTTTGTTCTCTGCAATCGATTCTTTCATCATCGTACAAAAGTAATCAAAAAAAATATAACCCTATAACAACATTATAACATTAAATAAACGACTCGTTTTTAGTTATACAAGAATAGAGTTGTAGAATTATATTTCTTTTTATTTCTGTTTATTATTTTGTCAGATTAAACCTTTTACCTAGTTTTGCATCTTAATTGTCGCAATAAGTTTATACTAATTGCATTTGTTCTTTAATATTATGGGGCTGTCTGGTTTTGACAGCGGGTAGAAGAGGTTTGTAAGCATGCAGTGCGTTGTTAGTTTGCACTTTAATCTCAATTAGCATACCATTAACTGGCAATAACAATTACGCTCTTGCTGCGTAACCGAAGTATAGTAGGTTAACGCTTAATTCAGCCACTAGGTGGCAGAACAAGACATCACCCGGAAGCTGTGGCTTCGAAGCGTTCCGATATGGTGGTGCAGATAAATCGGAGATAGGTTAGGGGAGGCTTTGGCCCCTTTCCGAAACTAAAGAAGATAAGGTTTGAGTTTGGTGGCTTCAGTCGCGCTCATTCCCGACAATTAAAATGAAGATAAGCATGTAGAAAGC
>CAZSBA010000132.1:0-4134 GCA_964605035.1 uncultured Proteiniphilum sp.
AGTTTATGGTATTTAAAGAAAAATCGCTATTCTTATTTGTTTTTTTATTAAGTTCGTTTTTAACTACATCTGTATTAGCACAGGATAAACCTGAATTGAAGTTAGGAGGTGCTCTCCGGTTTAACTACAATTATTCTAATTGGAAGAAAAATAATAGCAAGCGTTGGGGAGATTTTGGCTTTGATGTGTTCAGGCTTAATGTCGATGCTGCTTACAAAGGGTTAACTCTGGATGCTGAATATCGTTTTTACGCTGCTGCTTCAGGAGGAGGTATGTTGAAAAAAGGTTTTGTGGGTTATCAGTTTAATGAGGAAAATAAGTTGCAAGTAGGTTTGGTGCCTGTACCTTTTGGTATTCAACCTTATACAGCTAATAGTTATTTTTTTAATATAAACTATTATCTAGGTTTGGAAGATGATGCTGATATGGGTATTAAATATGTTTATCAGAAGAAAAATTGGACGTTGGCTTTAGCTTTCTTCAAAAATTCTGATATTCTGGATTTTGGAGATAAAAGTGAAATTTCTCCTGATCGTTATGCATATGATGTGGCTGGAAGAAATCAAGAGGTAAATCAGGGTAATATACAATTGGTTTATAATTGGGGTAATGCCTGGAAGCAACAATTGGGGGCTTCTGTAATGGCTGGTGGCCTTTATAATATTGATACAGAAGAAATAGGATCGCATGCTGCATTTGCTTTGCATTACACTGTAGATTATAAGAACTGGAACTTTCGTGCGCAGTATACTAAATACCGAATGGCTCCTAAAAACCGGTCTGGAGAGAGTCGGAATGAAATAAGTGTTGCTGCTTATGGTGCTCCTTATCAAATTGCTGCTAAAGCGGATACCTATATTGCTTCATTGTCTTACACTTTCCCTGTTAATAAAGGGGTGCTGGACAAAATATCATTGTATAATGATTTTAGTATGATGGATAAATCTGAAAAAGGTTTTCATGACAGTTATCAGAATGTAACGGGATGTCTTTTGAGTATGGGATCTATTTATACTTATATTGATTACGCTTTGGGTAAAAATCATGCTTGGTTAGGAGATGTATGGAGTAATGCTTTTGCACAAGGTACCGATTCCAAGAAATGGCATGCTCGTTTTAATATTAATCTGGGCTATTACTTTTAATTGAAACAATATTTATTATATATTTTATGAGTAAAATAGATATAAAAAATTTGTATCTCATCTTCGGAAAAGAAAAGCATAAAGTAAGTAGTATGCTGAAAGATGGTAAGACTAAAGAGGAGATATTGAAAGCAACTGGATGTACGGTTGCAGTCAAAGATGCAAATCTCTCTATTGACGAAGGCGAGATATTCGTTATTATGGGATTATCTGGTAGTGGTAAATCAACATTGCTTCGTTGCATCAATCGATTGATTTGCCCGACTTCGGGAGAAGTTATTGTGGATGGTACAAATATATCAACAGCATCTAAAAAGAAGTTGTTGCAAATACGCAGGAAGGAATTTGCCATGGTCTTTCAGCATTTTGGATTGCTTCCTCATCGTTCTGTTTTGCATAACATTGCTTTTGGTCTTGAGCTTCAGGGCGTAAAAAAAGAAGATCGCGAACAAAAGGCTATGGAGTGCATGGAACAGGTTGGCCTGAAAGGTTATGAAAATCAGATGGTCGGACAGCTTTCGGGGGGTATGCAGCAGCGTGTTGGATTGGCACGTGCATTGGCCAATAATCCTGAGGTTTTATTAATGGATGAGGCTTTTTCAGCACTTGATCCTTTGATTCGTGTTCAGATGCAGGATGAATTATTGGCTCTTCAAGCAAAAATGAAAAAAACGATTGTGTTTATTACGCATGATTTGAATGAAGCTATAAAATTAGGTGATCGTATTGCAATAATGAAAGACGGTGAAATTGTGCAGATCGGAACTTCTGAGGAAATTTTAACGGAGCCGGCTAATGCTTACGTGGAGCGCTTTGTTGAGAATGTAGATCGTTCGAAGATTGTGACTGCATCTTCTATAATGACTGATAAGCCTTTGGTGGCACGCTTGAGAAAAGAAGGACCGGAGGTTTTGATACGGAAAATGCGTGAACGAAATTTATCGGTTCTTCCTGTCGTGGACTCTAATAATATCTTGATAGGAGAAGTAAGGATGAGTGATTTGTTGAAATTAAGGAAAGAGCAAATACGTACTATTGATTCGGTTGTACGAAGCGAAGTTCATTCTGTTTTAAGTGATACTATTTTGGAAGATATTCTTCCGTTAATGACACGTACTAACTCTCCGATCTGGGTAGTTAATGAGAACCGGGAGTTTCAGGGAGTGGTTCCTTTATCTTCATTGATTCTTGAGATAACAGGAAAGAATACAGAAGAAATAAATGAAATTATTCAAAATGCAATAGATTTATGATAAATATAGGACAATATATTGAAGTGGCCATCAATTGGCTTACAAATAATTTTTCAACGTTCTTCGATGCTTTGAGTGTTGGCATTGGTGGATTTATAGATGGGTTTCAACATGTTTTATTTGGAATTCCGTTTTATATAACCATTGCTGTTCTTGTTCTCCTGGCCTGGTTTAAAGCGGGTAAGGGTACTGCCATATTTACTTTATTGGGCTTATTATTAATTTACGGAATGGGTTTCTGGGAGGAAACGATGCAGACTTTGGCATTGGTACTTTCATCTACCTGTCTGGCTTTGATATTGGGAATCCCATTAGGGATATGGACTGCAAATAGTGAGAAATGTAATAAAATAATGCGTCCGATATTAGACTTTATGCAAACAATGCCTGCTTTTGTCTATTTAATCCCGGCTGTATTGTTCTTTGGTTTAGGTACGGTACCCGGTGCTTTTGCTACTATTATTTTTGCAATGCCTCCGGTAGTTCGTCTTACCGGATTAGGAATCCGTCAGGTGCCTAAGCATGTAATAGAAGCTTCTCGTTCATTTGGAGCAACTTCCTGGCAATTACTTTATAAGGTTCAGCTTCCTTTAGCAAGGCCTACAATTATGACTGGTATTAATCAGACAATTATGATGTCTTTGTCTATGGTAGTTATTGCTGCGATGATTTCGGCCGGAGGGTTGGGAGAAGTTGTATTAAAAGGTATTACTCAAATGAAAATAGGGCTTGGTTTCGAAGGTGGTATTGCTGTTGTGATATTAGCGATTGTGTTAGATCGTATAACTCAGGGAATGGCACAGAATAAGAAAAAATAAACAGAACTTAAAAAAAAGAAATAGATATGAGTAGAATTAAGATGATTATGGTGACGCTTATAGTCACAGTATTGTTTGCTTCTTGTAATGGAAGTAGTGGTAATAAAGAAATTAGCTTGGCTTATGTTAATTGGTCAGAAGGTATTGCAATGACGCATTTAGGAAAAGCTGTTTTAGAAGAACAAGGGTATACTGTAAAATTGCTAAATGCCGATTTAGCTCCTATCTTTGCTTCTCTGTCTCGTAAGAAAGCCGATGTATTTATGGATGTATGGACGCCGGTGACTATGCATGATTATCTGGAGGAATATGGAGATAAGCTGGAAGTAATAGGTGACATTTATGATAATGCTCGTATTGGTCTGGTGGTTCCGGATTATGTTACGATTCAATCTATAGAAGAGTTGAATCAAAATAAAGAACGTTTTGCCGGAAAAATTATAGGGATTGATGCCGGAGCCGGTATTATGAAAACGACTGATAAAGCTATAGCAAGCTATGATCTAGATTTTAAATTACTAACCTCAAGTGGTCCTGCTATGACTGCTTCTTTGGGAAAGGCGATACAAGAGAACGAGTGGATTGTTGTAACAGGATGGACGCCTCATTGGATGTTTAACCGTTTTAAACTGAGAATGCTTGATGATCCTAAGAATGTGTATGGAGAAGCTGAGACTCTTAAGGTGATGGCTTGGAAAGGTTTTAGTGAAAAAGATCCGTTTGCTGCTGAGCTTTTAAGCAATATTTATTTAACAGATGAGCAAATAGGTTCATTGATGACTGCAATGGAGGAAACACAGAAAACTGAATCTTATGCAGCTCGCCAGTGGATAAAAGAGCATCGGGAACTGGTAGATAGCTGGATTCCTAAAGATAAAGAGAAAAAATAGCTTACTGTTAACTCTATATAAAAAGGCC
>CAZSBA010000133.1:0-4070 GCA_964605035.1 uncultured Proteiniphilum sp.
GAGAACACTTCCTCCAAAAACATGGACAAACGATTTGCGTATGTTATCGAACTTAAATCTCATTAATAATTAAATCTTCATTTTTTTTCGGCTACCCTAAGCTTTGCACTTCGTGAACGAGGGTTATTCTCTTGTTCTTCAACAGAGGGAACTATCACTTTTCTATTAATACTTTCGAAAGGCGTTAAGGGGTTTCCAAAAAAGTCCTTTTCTAGATTACCTTCAAAATTTCCTGTTCTTATAAAATTCTTCACCAACCTATCCTCAAGAGAATGGTATGATATTACACTAAGTCTTCCACCTGGCTTCAACACTTCTAGCGACTGCCTAAGCATTTCTGTAAGAGCATCCATTTCTCCGTTAACCTCTATGCGAAGTGCCTGAAAAGTTTGCGCTAATATTTTTTTCTCTTTATCCCTTCTTGTAAATGGAGAGACAATTTCAAGAAGATCATCTGTTTTTACTATCTTCTTTTTTGATCTATATTCCACAACAGAAGAAGCTATTCTGCGTGCATTCTTAAGTTCTCCCCACTTATAAAAAACATCGGCAAGCTTATCTTCCTGATACTCATTCAAAATATCCGCCGCGTTTAATCTAGCACCTCTATTCATTCTCATATCAAGGTCACCGGAAAAACGAAAAGAGAATCCTCTCACTGAATCATCAAAGTGATGCGAAGACACACCTAAGTCGGCTAATACGCCATCAACTTGTTCTATATCATGAAATCTTAAGAAGTTTTTCAGATAACGAAAATTGCTGCGAACAAATGTAAAACGTTTATCAGGAATAGTATTTGCTATAGCATCCTCATCCTGATCGAAACCAAACAACCTGCCATTTTCTCCGAGCCTGTTTAAGATTTCACGAGAATGGCCTCCACCACCAAATGTAACATCAATATAAATACCAGATGGTATAATCTTTAACCCGTCTATACTTTCATTAAGCAATGCTGGCACATGATACAATGGCTTCTGATTATCTTTTGACTCTTTTTCCATAATGGCGTTTTTAATTAAAAATCACCCATCAACTCTTCAATTTTAGATGAAAACTCCCTTGGCTCAACCAATGGTTTCTCTAGTTTCTCTTTAGACCATACCTCAATTGTATTGTCGACACCAAGAAAACGTATATCAGTTTCAATTGAAACCAGCTTAAAATAACGCTTAGGAATCAAAATCCTTCCGTTTGCATCCATTTCAAGCCTTTCTGCATCAAGTACAAACTGACGGAATATCTGTTGTTGTTCTTTATTCCATCTGCTAAGACTACCTCTGAGTGTTTCTATTTCTTTTTCCCAAACTGTTCCGGGATATAATACAAGGCAATCCTGAAAAATATCTTTTCTCAGAACTAAATAATCCTCGCCCTCACTTTGCAGACATTTTCGGAAAAGTGCAGGCACAAAGACTCTACCTTTTACATCAGCCTTAGCCTCCATATTTCCCAAAAACTGCAACATTTCTATATCATTTTAAACTAAGTAACGGAACTTTTTATGGGGTAAAATTACAAAATAATCCACTTCTCCCCACATTTCCTCACATTTATTTACAAAAAAGTTATCAACAACCCCAACCTAATCGGTATATCACTGATAATCTGTATATTTAACCCACTCAGCAAAGTGGGGCAAATTAAATGATAAGATAAAAACATCCTATTGTAGATACTTCATTCGCATATTTTTGTACATTTGCGTCAAAATTCAGAAAAAGAGGATAATGCAATGAGTGTAAACGATGCATTTAAAATTGACATCGATGGTATTTTAAAAGACAAAGCTCCAAAACATTATAAAAAAATACCTCGATTCTTAATTAAGTATCTAAAACGGACTACTCATCAGGATGACATAAATGGCATACTTGAACGAAATAAAGGTCTGGAAGGGGTAGATTTTATGCGTTCGTTAGTCGATAACGAATTCAATCTAACACTTCAAATAAAGGGAGAAGATAACATTCCCGACGACGGGAGATTTGTATTTGCCTCTAACCATCCGTTAGGTGGTTTAGATGGTATATGCCTCTCAGCAAAACTAGGAAAAAAATATAATGGCAGAATAAAGTATTTAGTAAATGATCTGCTTTATTACATCGATCCTTTAAAACCAATATTTGTTCCAATCAATAAATATGGAGCTCAAGCAAAAGACTCTGCAAAAGCTATTAATGAAGCGTATGCTTCAGAAAATCAAATAATAACATTCCCGGCAGGACTTTGTTCACGAAAGATAAATGGAGAAATAAAAGATTTAGAATGGATGAAAAGTTTTATAGTTAAATCTATAGAGTTTCAAAGAGATATTATTCCAATTCATTTTAAAGCCAAAAACTCTAATTTCTTTTATAACTTTGCCAACATAAGAAAAATGTTGGGTTTAAAATTTAACATCGAGTTGATTTATTTACCCGACGAGATGTACAAGAATTCAAACCAGTCTTTCACGATAACATTTGGCAAACCCATATCGTGGAAAACATTCAACAAAAGTAAAACCCCCTCCCAATGGGCTCAGTATGTTAAGGATATCGTTTATACGATGGGTTGAATTTTTAATGTTGCGAATAAGATAAATTATGGAAAAGATAATAGATCCTATAGACAAAAATTTAATAAAAAATGAACTTACCGTTCAGAAAAGGGTAAGAACAACTAATAAAGCCAATAACGAAATATATGTTTTTACAAGTCACGACTCTCCAAATTTGATGAGAGAGGTTGGACGACTACGTGAAATAGCCTTCCGTCACTATGGCGGTGGCACGGGTTTAGAAGCAGATATCGATCCCTATGATGTAATGAAAGTTCCATACAGACAATTAATTGTATGGGATCCTGAAAACGAGGAAATTCTCGGAGGTTATCGTTTTATTTATGGCTCAGATGTAGAATTCGATGAAAGCGGTAAACCAATGCTGGCAACAGCACACCTTCTAGATTTCTCACAGGAGTTTCTGGATGATTATCTACCATATACAGTAGAATTAGGCCGCTCTTTCGTGTCACTTGAATACCAGTCAACACTAATGGGAAGAAAAGGCATATTCGCCCTCGACAATTTGTGGGACGGGCTGGGAGCTCTAACTGTTATCGATCCTGATATCAAGTATTTCTTTGGTAAAGTAACAATGTATGGAACATACAATAAGGATGCTCGAAACATGATACTTTATTTTCTGAATAAGCATTTTCCAGATAATAACAATTTGGTTAAACCCATCAAACCGCTTGTTACAAATACAGATTATGCAAAGATGAATAAACTTTTCCATGGCAAAAACTTCAATGTAGATTATAAAATCCTGAACAAAGAAGTGCGTGCTTTGGGATGGAATATACCTCCATTAATTAATGCATATATGGGACTTACTCCAACTATGCGCTTTTTCGGGACTTCAATAAATGATGAGTTTGGAGATGTTGAAGAATCGGGTATACTTATTGAAATTGATCAAATTTTAGAGGACAAACGTGCCCGTCATATCGAGTCTTATATAAAAAGCAAACCCAGTAAACGTTTTCTTATTAACCTAAAAAGAAAAATCACTTCAAACAGAAGAAAGAGAAAAGTTACTGCCCCTAGCACAATGTCAGAGGTGATAGAGAAAAGAGGCCTCTTTTCTACAAAAAGAAAGAAATAACTATAAATCACTTTCTGAATCAACATCATTTTAGCGACAATTCACCATTTTAATTGTCGCAAAACCCTTATTGTAACTAATTGACAATATAGGTGTTAAACCTTAAAAATGCAAACGATTGCACTATCGTTGCAAGTTAATTCCCTCATTTTGTGTACATCCAGATTTAAGAAAAACTAACTTTGTCAATAGAGTTATAGTTTTAAGTTAATCAACTCTATATTATTGAGAACAAATTACTAAATTAAACAGATAATCTAATAATGTTAACAACATGTATGTAAATTTCAACAAAAAAACGAAAGCATTTTTGATAACAATTTTATCAGGACTGCTAATGGTTTTATCGGTAAGTGCTCAAACAGGCACTACGATAAATGTGAGAGGTACCATTACGGATATTGCCGGCGAACC
>CAZSBA010000134.1:0-4056 GCA_964605035.1 uncultured Proteiniphilum sp.
GTGGCTTAAGGTCGGAAGCAACAAATTAAGCACAATGAAAAAGAGCTACCCAACAGGAGTAACTCTTCATAAAAATTTAGTCTAACTTTTTGGGGTCACTATAGTTGGGAGGTTAAGGAAGCCTTTTTTAAATGTGTAACAGAAAGTCTAAAACTGCGAAAAATTTATATTTTCCCGCCAATTATAAAAAGAGATGACAAATGACTTCATCTCTTAAACATTGGTAGTTCAATAGTAAATTCTGTATATTCACCTATATTACTTTGTGCAGTTACCCTACCTCCATGAATCTTTGCAAGCTCTTTGACAATAGAAAGTCCAAGACCACTTCCCTGTCTACTTCTTGATGTATCCCCTTTATATAACCGTTCAAAAACTCGTGGTAGTTTATCTTTACCTATACCAATCCCGTTATCTTTTACTATTATGCTAATAATACCGTTATTCTGTTTGGCGGCAACCTTCAAGTGACTGCAACTACTGTGCTCTACCGCATTTTGAATAAGGTTGGATACCATACGCTTATATGCAGAAGTGTCAAGTTCTAGGATCCATTCCTCATCTGGAATTTCTATTTCGGGAGTTATTTCCTTCTGCTCTAATGTAGGCAACCAATCAATAACTATTTCTTTAGTTAACTCACAAATATCAGTATCTTGCATGATCAGCTTCAATTCTTTGGAGTCTATCTTGAACCAGTCAAACAGTGTATCAATAAGCCTCTTTAAGTCATAGGCTTTTTTTCTAGCAATTTTGATGTATTCCTCTTTTTCCCCATCATCAACAATATCACTTTCAAGTGCGTCCAAGTAACCAAGCAAAGATGTAAGGGGCGTTCTCACATCATGGGAAAGGCTTGTGAGTAATTCTTTGTTTGCTTGCTCTAACCTTTTCTGACGTGATAATTCTTGGTTATGGCTATAAATTAACTCATTAATTTCAAAACTTATTTTCGAAACAACTCCGTTATCTTTGATAAATATCTTTTTATTTTCTCCATTTTTAGCCGCCACAAGAACATCTAACATTTGCCTTAGCTGTTTTCTCTGCATAACAAAGAGAAATATACACAGAATACAAATCAGGCTGAGGGTAACTATAATAAATATACTCATATTATACTCCTTCCATCAAATTTGTAACCAACACCCCATACAGTCTGAATAAACTGATGCTGTTCAGGATTAGGCTCTATTTTTTTGCGGAGTCTACGAATATGTACCATAATATTGTTATCATCAAATGCATATTCATCCTTCCATACTGCACGATATATCTGTTTTTTGGTAAAAACCCTACCACTGTTCTTAGCAAGGAAATAAAGCAAATCAAACTCCTTTGCTGTAAGATCCACAGTTGCTCCAGAGGCTATAACCTCCCTTGTAGCAGGCGCGATTGAAAGATTATCAAATGTCAGCATAGATGCAGGTTCCTCGACACTCTCACCACCTAAAGTAGTATAGCGACGAATGATAGACTGCACCCTTGCAACAAACTCATTCATACTAAATGGTTTTGTAAGATAATCATCAGCACCGAGCCTAAGTCCTAAAACCTTATCGATTTCACTGTCTTTTGCAGTAAGCATAAGAACCGGCACGCTGCTTGTTTTACGCAGATCAGAAAGTACATCAAAGCCATTTTTCTGCGGAAGCATGACATCAAGCACAACAAGCTGATATGATGTGGTTAATCCTTCTGTAAGACCATCTGCTCCATTATGTTTGGTGGTAACGACATAGCCTTCTGTTTCAAGGTACCTTTCAACAAGAGCACAAAGTTCTATGTCATCATCTATGATTAAAATTTTTTGTTTCACGTTTTCACCTTCTTTTTAGCAAAATTAAAACATTAAATTTCCTTGTAAAGTTGTTTATTTAATTAAGTCTTTTCAATCACCTTTAGATTGCCATTCATTTTGCAAACCCAGTTAAGAGATTCCGTTTCTATGATAGCTTCTTCTAATAGCTCGTTAACATCACTTATGTTGTCCGCTCATTATCAATAACAATATCAACAGCATTGATATTGTTATTATATATACATAACCAACTTTAGTTAATTTAAAAAGGAATAAATATCCAATCAAGAAAATTTACTCCTCCCTTTTTATTTCGAGATATAAAAAAGAGGCTATGTCTATAATTTAAATTAACCTAAAAACTTAGCCCCTTGGTTTTCAATTCTATTTCTTGTATCAAGATATCTCAAAATATCTTGATAAACATTATTTAATCTATATTGCCTATTTTGCCCATCACCATTGAATCACAAATTTTTATGATAACTATAATTGAAATCATCATATAAATGTAATTTGGATAGACATAGTAAGCGTACAACATCTTACCACTGCGACGCCAAATATAAATGTTAGAAAACATTTTTTCCTATATAACTGTATATATACTTAATTTTATCACCACACTATTTAACAAGAATTATCAAATCACTAAGTGTTTTAAATCCGTTTTTTTCATAGAACTTCTGTGATGGATAATTTTTTTCTGTATTTAATATCATTGCATTCATTCCTTGCTCTTTAATATCTTCTTCTATTGCCTTTATAAACCAGCTGCCAATAGCCCTACCCTGCATTTCATAACCAACGCAAAATTCATCTATATAATATTCAAAGCCTTCTATCCATGGTTTTTTCATACCAAATACTCAAGGCTACTACCTTATCATCTAACAAAGCTGCATAACCTACAAAGTAGTTATTGTTAAAAAGCTCCACTACTTGTTTTCTTGATTCGTAAATATCATTCCATGGTTCTTTAGTGAATGTTTCAATATATAAATCCACACAATCATTAATCATATGTTTTTAATTTTTGATAAAACTAATTCTTCCATGCTTCTCCTCCTACACAACTTGTTGTTTGCTTTTTCTTTTTACATACACAATATTTTACCTATGTTCATCTATAGTATATAATTCACCTACCATAATATCAACCAAATTTAACCATTTACTCTTCCTATATCTCCAATTATCCAATGTCATCTGTCAAATGTCCTATTTAAAAGGGTCAAAATCGGTGTTTTTTAGCCGATTTTTGACCCAAATTCCATCCTAAAACCACTATGTTGTGGTCGAACCCTACTTTTTCTCCTTTCAACCACAATACGTCATCAGAATTATACTCTCACATGCCTTGTATGTGCAATAATGATGACCGTTGAGCCTAGTATCCCCTTGGTGTTAGATTATATTTAAAATATGAAAATCACTTAAAACGTGTCCTCATAATTTGATAGTATTTCAATTAGCTACTCTACAGACTGGATATAAAAAATATTCTAAAGTAACTTTTGCATTTTAAATTTTTTTTAATAACTGACCTCTTATTTCAACAATCTGATTTTTTTGAACAATCTAGCCTCTTTTTTCAAAGAAAGGTTTCGCAGTAATGGAAGCATCGGTTGTAATAATATGAATGCCATTCTGGTATGTGTAATTTTCAATCCTATCAGAAATCAAAGTCACTACTCCAATTCCTTGATAGTCTTTATGAGTAAATAAGTGATCGAAATACCCCTTGCAATCTACATCTCCAAAACCAATAATTATATTGTTCTTTTCTACAATAGCAGAATAATTATTTGAAAACCTATTATTCTATTTAACCAAATCAAAGTCTCTTGATGCCCATGCATTAAGCTGAATTTCTGTGTAATCCTTTGAGTTTACTGAATGAATAGTTTCGTAAAATAAATTCGCAATCATTTCACAGTCCTCTGGACGATACTCACGTATATTCATTCCAATCTGCCTCCTAAAGATGGCTTATTGTTTCGATAAAATACAACAAGCTTCAACATGTGTTTTGATAGAAAAATGATACTAATACGCATTAATATTCGATCTGTGTAAAGATATACCTTCTAGAATAATAGGGGTGTAATCTTTTCTAGCTTATACTTTTACATAATATATAGTATACACCTCATGTATACAGTTATTTTATACCATTAATATAGAATCGATCACTAAGCTGTATATGTTAACTTAAAAGTGAGCCACTATATTAATTGAAAACTGAGCCACTT
>CAZSBA010000135.1:0-3977 GCA_964605035.1 uncultured Proteiniphilum sp.
TATGAAAAAAATTGTTTTATCATTATTATCACTATTATTTGGCGTAACTATTTATATAAGTGCTTCCTCAGATAGTCCGGTTGACTATGTTAGCACATTAGTTGGTACAGATTCTAAGTATGAACTATCTACCGGTAATACATATCCCGCAATTGCAATGCCATGGGGAATGAATTTTTGGTCACCGCAAACCGGTAAGATGGGAAGTGGATGGATGTATACATATCATGCAGATAAGATAAGAGGTTTTAAGCAAACCCATCAACCAAGTCCGTGGATGAATGATTACGGTCAATTCTCTTTGATGCCAATAACACGCAAACCAATATTTGATGAAGAAGAAAGGGCAAGTTGGTTTTCTCATAAAACAGAAATTGCGTCGCCTCATTACTATAAAGTATATTTAGCCGATCATGATATAACAACCGAAATTACTCCCACTGAGAGGGCTGCTATGTTTAGGTTTACTTTTCCTGAAAGCGACAGCTCATTTGTAGTAACAGATGCTTTTGATCGTGGATCATTTGTAAAGATTATACCTGAGAAAAACCAAATAGTAGGTTTTACCACCAGAAACAGTGGAGGTGTTCCTGATAATTTCAAAAACTACTTTGTTATTATATTTGATAAACCATTTACATATTTTGCAACTGTTAAAGATAGTGTTATTTATGAAAATGACACAGAATTCACCGGCAACCACGCTGGTGCAATTATTGGATTTAAAACAGATTTTAGAGAGGTAGTCCATGCAAAAGTTGCCTCATCATTTATTAGTGAAGAACAGGCAATGTTGAATCTTAAAGAGCTTGAAAATAGCTCATTTGATGAGATAAAAGAAAAAGGAAAAGACAGATGGAACGAGGTATTAGGTAGGATAAAAGTAGTTGATGATAATATTGATAACCTCAGAACTTTTTACTCTAATCTTTATCGTACTCTATTATTTCCAAGAAATCTTTCCGAAATTGATGCAAGTGGTAATGTGTACCATTATAGTCCATATAATGGTGAGGTATTGCCGGGATATATGTTTACCGACACTGGATTTTGGGATACATTCAGAAGTCTATTCCCATTTCTTAATCTTGTTTACCCTTCTGAAAACGTTAAAATGCAAGAGGGGTTAGTCAACGCATATAAAGAAAGCGGTTTTCTGCCTGAATGGGCTAGTCCTGGTCATCGCAACACAATGATTGGTAATAATTCAGCCTCTGTAGTAGCAGATGCTTACTTAAAAGGTTTAAGAGGGTATGATATTGAAACCCTTTGGGAAGCTCTTAAGCATGGTGCCAATAACGTTCATCCCGAGGTTGCTGCATCAGGGAGAACCGGATATGAATTTTATAATAAGTTAGGATACATCCCAAACAATGTAGGTATAAGCCAAAACGTAGCACGTACATTAGAATACTCATATAACGATTGGTCAATTTATAAATTAGGAAAAGCTTTAGGGAAACCTTCAGATGAAATTGATGTTTATGGTGAGAGAGCAATGTATTATAAAAATCTTTATAATCCAAAGAATAAGCTCATGGCTGGAAGGGCAGAAGATGGAACATTTTCAGACACTTTTGATCCAACAGATTGGAGTAGAGATTTTACTGAAGGAAACAGCTGGCACTATTCGTGGGCATCTCTGCATGATCCACAAGGTTTGATAAATCTGATGGGTGATAAAAAAACTTTTGTGAACATGCTCGATTCAGTATTTATTATACCAGGATGGAAAGGGATGAGAAGTAGATCTGTGATTCACGAGATGCGTGAGATGCAAGTGATGGATATGGGACAGTACGCACATGGAAATCAACCAATACAACACATGACTTATCTTTACAACTACGGCGGTGAACCATGGAAGTCACAGTTTTGGGTAAGAGAAATTATGGATAAATTATATACAGCAGCTCCCGATGGTTACTGTGGTGATGAGGATAACGGTCAAACGTCAGCATGGTATGTTTTCTCTTCTCTCGGATTTTATCCCGTGTGTCCTGGAAGCAATGAATATATACTTGGATCTCCACTTTTCAAATCAGTTGAAATTGAGTTAGAGAACGGTGAGAAATTAATTATAAATGCATCTAATAACTCTAAGGAAAATAGATATGTGGACGAGATGAAGTTAAACGGAAAAAAATACAACAAAAACTATCTCACACACGATGATTTGATAAATGGAGCAAATGTTGAGTACCTTATGAGCTCAGAACCAAATAAAAAAAGAGGGGTTAACAAAGACGACCTCCCATATTCATTTTCCAATAAATGATTATTTTAAGTTACATTTATTATAATTCAACAGCCAGTAATTCGGCTACTGCCTTTTGAAAATCAAGTTCTGCCTGCAGAGCCAAATCAACTGTATTATAATATAAAGAAATCTCATTAAGGTAATTAAGTAGGGATATCTCTCCTGCGTCAAGTGCTATTTGCAAAAGCTCTGCACTATTAGATGAATTTAATGAATTTCTGTAGTTTTGTGAAATCTCATTAAGTCCCGAAGCCCTGTCATATTGATTCTTCATTTCCATATAAAACTTTTGAATACCATCTATATGTCGTGCTTCAGCTGCTCTGACTGAGGCTTTTGCATGTGCTACCTGATTCTTATTTTCCCACAATGGTATTGAAATCCCTACTTTAATTCCTTGAAACTTTTCACCAACTATTTTCTCACTCATGAAGCCGGCAGAAAATGAAGGGAGTCTTTTAGTTTTATGTATTCTCACTAATTCGTTGCTTACCTCCACCTCTTGTCTCACAAACGATAAAATTGGATTTACCTGTTCTGCATGATCAAACCACTCTTCAAAACTAGGTGGTAGCAAAATTGCTTCAAAATGCATTTCATCAAATGATATCTCCACACCACCATTTAGTTGTTTCAATTTCGATAATACCGCATTTCGCTCTACCTCAATGCGCTTAAGTTCTCCTTGCGCATTAAGCAGATTTAATTGTGCTTTATTAAGATCAAGCCTGTTTGCATCACCCTCTGAAAGTCGTCTTTCGTAAATATCAGCTATACGTTGAGCATATGAAAGTCTTTTACCTAATTCATCTAAAACCGAATTGTAATAAATAAGATCTATACAGAGTTTTTTAGCTTCCAATAATATACTCATCCTTTCAGCTTTAAAAAGCATCTCAGCAGATACATTTTGCTTATCTGCAAGCTTTTTTTTCATTCCGGTTATTGTAGGGATATCAAAAGCCTGCGTAGCACTAAAATCTGTACGGTTGCCAACGGGATCGGGTTTACCCCAGAGGTATCCAAACTCTATCTCAGGATTAGAAAGATAAATACCGGTTTTATTTTCCAGTATTTGAGCATCTGTAGTTTTCCTTAAAGCATTTAGAGTTGAATTATTCTCTTCAATAGATTGCAACACCTCGCTAATGTTATTTTGAGATACGATCAGAAAAGCATTGAGACATAATAATATGCCTGACAGTAAAATTTTAATGTTCATCTTTTTTCTTTGTTAGCAAGTACATAATTGGAATTATAAATCCGTTTAAAAGAGTTGAAGTGAGTAATCCCCCTAATATAACTTTAGCCATAGGGCTTTGTATTTCATTGCCCGGGAGACTTCCACTCACTACTAGTGGAATAAGAGCCAAGGCCGTAGTAAGAGCAGTCATTAATATAGGGTTTAATCTATCCAAAGAGCCAAGAATTACACTCTCGAACACGTTGTGCCCTTCTTGAATCAGATGATTATATCTGGAGATTAAAAGCATACCATTTCTTGTTGCAATTCCAAAAAGAGAAATAAAACCAATAATGGCCGGGATGCTTAAATTGCCACTTGTGAAAAATAATATCAAAACTCCGCCTATCAATGCTAATGGTAAATTAAGTAAAATAACAACCGATTGCTTTACATTGCGAAATTGATTAAATAACAACAGGAATATAACCAAAATTGATAATATTGATGTTAATAATAGAATGCGGGAAGCTC
>CAZSBA010000136.1:0-3977 GCA_964605035.1 uncultured Proteiniphilum sp.
ATTTCATCTGAAGAGATTACTGTTGCACCTCCTGAAATCATTGATATGGAGGCTGAACGATATATAAACCAGGCAATTCAATACAGATATAATGCAACTTCGGTTATAACTGTTACATCTAATGATGTTGAAAAGATTCGCAAACTTATCTCTGAGCAGACTGAACTGCTTAGACAGGGTGTTGCCATAACTGGTGGTGATTACAGATATAATACTTTGTATGAGTTTACAGGTTTAAATAGTATTAAGCCAACAATGATTGAAGAGGCAACAAAAAATGCAAGGGAAGCTGCTGAGAAGTTTGCTCTAGACTCAGGAAGCAAGCTTGGTAAGATTCGCAACGCTTCGCAGGGGCAGTTTACAATTTCCGACCGTGATGCAAATACTCCTTTTATTAAGAATGTGAGAGTGGTAACTACTGTAAACTATTATCTTAAGAATTGATTATAAAGAAAAGCGTTTTCCTTCGGCAAGGAACTTATTATACTTGTGCTTATTAAAAGTAAAAAAATAAGCTCCTCTTTTTGAATTCATCTTGTCTTTTTCTTCTAATTTATCGAGTATTTCCATGGTTGATAGCTTCTTACGAAAGTTACGCTTGTCAAGTTCCATTTGGTAAATAGCCTCATAAAGGTCTTGTAGTGCAGGTAAAGTAAATTTATCATTAAAGAAGTGAAACGCAACCGGTTGAGTTGAAACTTTATACTGCAATAACATTAAAGCATCCATAACCATTTTGTTGTGATCAAATACAAGTTGTGGGAGCTCTTTTATGTTTATCCATTTTGCATCAAATTTTTTAGCTAACGAGGTATTAAACTTTTCTGTTTTTACAAGTGCGTAAAATGCTACTGAAACTACCCTACCCCCTGTGTCACGATTAACATCTCCATATGCGGCAACCTGCTCCATGTAGATGTCTTTTTGCTGGGTATATCTATACAAAACTTTCTCTGCAGCCTCTGATAAACTTTCACCTTCTTCCATAAATCCTCCCATTAGCGACCATTCATTTAATTTAGGTTCAACAGGACGACGTGTTAAAAGAACATGTAATTCTTTTTTGTGAAAGCCAAATATTATGCAATCTACAGAGATTAAGAATTTATCGGTGTTTTGGTAATACATAGTATTCAATGTAATTGGCAGTAAGGTAATAGAATAGAAAGTAGTAAAAGAAAAGTCGGTTGCCAATTCACCGAAAGGTTTTATCGGCATCCGACTTAAAATATATATTTAAAAAAATCAAAGCTTTCTAGCTCCGTCGCTTATTACCACGTCGTATACTTTAGGTTCGTGATTATATTTAGCATTAAACTGTTCTTTTGCATCTTTGATGAATGAATCATAAAGTTCGTCTTTAACAAGGTTTATGGTGCATCCGCCAAAGCCACCGCCCATTACTCTAGAACCTGTAACTCCATGCTCACGTGCAACATCATTTAGAAAATCGAGTTCTTCACAGCTTACCTCGTAAAGTTTACTCATTCCGTGATGAGTTTCAAACATCTTTTGGCCAACAGTTTCATAGTCTCCAACCTGAAGAGCATCACTCACATCTCTAACACGCTGAGTTTCCTCAATTACGTATTTAGCTCTCATGTAATCTTCATCTGAGATCTCAGCTTTAACTTCATCAAGCATCTCAATTGATGCATCACGAAGAAACTCTACTTCTGGATGACGTTTTGCTATAGTAGCAGCTGCATTTTCACAAGACTCACGACGTTTGTTGTATGCAGATGAAGCCAGTTCATGTTTTACTAGTGTATCGAGTAGCACAAGCTTAAAGCCCTTTGGATCGAATGGGAAATATTCATATTCCATGGATTTTGTGTCTAATCGGATAAGGTGGCCCTTTTTTCCGAAGATTGATGCAAACTGGTCCATTATACCACACATTACGCCAACATAGTTGTGTTCTGTGCTTTGTCCAATTCTTGCGAGTTCAAATTTATCGATACCAAGATTTAGCAGATGGTTTAAAGCAAAAGCATAAGTACTTTCGAGTGCCGCTGAAGATGACATGCCTGCACCGAGTGGAACATCCCCTGCAAAAACAGTATCAAAAGCTTTGATTGTTCCACCTCTTTTAATTATTTCGCGACATACTCCAAAGATGTACTTTGCCCATCCTTCTTTAGGAAGATCCTCTTCATTTAGTCCGAATTCTGCACTTTCATCAAGATCTATTGCATAGGCTCTAATTTTATCAGTTCCGTTAAAACGAATTGCTGCAATCATCCCCTTGTCGATAGCTCCCGGGAAGACAAAGCTCCCATTGTAATCGGTATGCTCACCAATTAAGTTTACACGTCCCGGAGACGTGTAAACTTCTGGTGATTCATTACCATATTTTTCTTTAAATATTTTTTTTACTTCTTCTTTTGTCATAATAGACGTTACATTATAATTTTATTTACAAACCATTATCAGAGGCTCTTTTAGTTACTTTAGATCCTACAAGACCATAGAAAAGTAAGTAAGCTAATGCAGCAATAATTAACCAGTAGCTAGATATATAACCAACAGAATCTGCCAAACCTCCTTGTATTGCAGGAAGAATACCTCCACCGCATACCATTGTCATAAATATTCCCGAAGCAGCAGGTGTATACTTGCCTAAACCTTCAACGGCTAGGTTAAATATACTACCCCACATAATTGAAGTACATAAACCTACCAGTACGAAAAATAATGCATTAATAGGTACTTCTGCTAAACCAAATGAAAGAGCACCGGCTAGAGACCTTTGTAAGACTGGCAATGAGACTTGAGTTGTAGTAGGAGAAAAAATTGCAGCTAATACCAACACAATTCCCACCAACGAAAGTGTTGAAAGCATGGCCTTACTTGATATTTTACTTCCTAATGAAGCTCCAACCAACCTACCAATAAGCATTAGAAACCAATACGTACCTGTAACAAAACCTGCAATGGTAGCACCAACAGTAGGAATTTCTTCTAACCAGTACAACATTATATATGGGTTACCAACTTCAATTCCTACATATACAAAAATAGCAATTGCACCAAACACAAAATGTTTGAACGTAAGGGCACCTTTCATTAGGCTTCCCATTGATTCTTTAAATTCTGTAACGTGAGGCTCAGGAATATTTACTGCTAGTAATACGAAGAAAACTAGTGCAAAAACGCCCATTGCAATATACATCACTGGAAACACATCACTTATTCTTGCGTTTACTGCCTCTCCAACAAGGATACCTACAAATGCAGGAGTAAAAGTAGCCATTACAGAGTTGAAAGATCCACCTATCTGGATCAATTGGTTACCTTTGTTACCTCCACCACCTAATGTATTCAACATAGGATTTACTACAATGTTTAGCAAACACATGGAGAAACCTGCAATGAATGCTCCAAGCAAGTAAACTACAAACGCTAGAGATTCAGGTGAGTGTCCCGAAAGGAACTGCACAAAAACTCCTACAAACCCTACGGCTACAGCAATAAGGGCTGTTTTCTTATATCCTACACGCTGTAAAAGCATACCACCAGGTATTCCCATTACTGCATAGGCTATAAAATTGGCTAAGTTACCCAGTAATCCGAGAAAATTGGATACTGCAAATTGCTGTTTTAATACTAGTCCCATTGGTGCAGCCAAATTGGTCACAAATGCGATCATTCCGAAAAGTGCAATCATCATTATGATTGGCACTATCCGATTTTTGTTTTGAGCAGTTGTAGTGTTCATACTTTTTTGATTAATTGTTAATTTATTAATTATTGATTGATTTATTAATTATTGATTGATAATTATTCAGTGTCTTGTGTTGAAAAACGGAATGTTGTTTTTGAATTAAACTGTTCACCCGGTTTTAAAACCACCGATGGATAGTCGGGTTTATTAATACTGTCGGGGTAATGCTGTGTTTCGAAACAAACAGCAGACCTTTCGGGATATCTATTGCCTTTTTTAGCCTCAAAATTACCTGTCATCCAATTACCAG
>CAZSBA010000137.1:0-1634 GCA_964605035.1 uncultured Proteiniphilum sp.
AGAGCATCTGACTGTTAATCAGAGGGTCCTTGGTTCAAGTCCAAGAGGAAGAGCAGGTAAACGAGTCGAAATGGCTCGTTTTTTTGTTTATAAACAATCTTAATTACTTTCCTGTTAATACAAAATTGAATACATTAGTGGTTCACAATAGTTTATAACACAAAGAAGCATACCTTTTGGTATGCACCCTTTTAAAACAGTATGAAGAAAGTATTAATTACATATCGATTAAAACCTGAAGGTTTAAAAGAGCTCGAAGGTAAGTATGAAATAACACAACCCGAGGAAAAGTCTATTTTTTCTAAAGAAGAGGTTATTGAAATGATTCCTGAATTTGAAGTACTTATTCCCAATTTTAGTTTTTATACCGATAAGGATATTATTGATAATGGAACTATGCTAGAATTGATTTCTAATTACGGAGTTGGGTATAATAACATAGATGTTGATTATGCAACAAAAAAAGGTGTTGTAGTAACTAATATCCCCGATTCTACAAGAGAGCCAACTGCAGAACTCGCTTTTGCTCTATTATTGGGAGCAGCGCGAAGAATAGGTTATTACGATCGTAAGCTCCGCACACCCGAAGGCGTTAGCTGGGGTGTTTATGGTGATAGTGGATTGCCTGTATATGGTAAAACATTAGGCATTATTGGTATGGGTAGAATAGGACAATCATTGGCTCGCAGGGCAGTAGCTTCAGGAATGAATATTATTTATCATAACAGAACACGCTTGACAGAGTCTATAGAGAAAGAGTATGGTGCTATGTATGTTTCGCGAGATGAGTTGTTAAAAAGTGCCGACTTTATTTCTCTTAATGCTCCATCTACTCACGAGACTCGTAGAATGATTGGTGAGAATGAGCTAAATATGATGAAGCCAACTGCCATCTTTATAAATACAGCCAGAGGTGATATGGTTGATGAGAAGGCTTTGGCAAATGCACTTAGGGATAAGAAGATTTGGGCAGCGGGACTTGATGTTTTTGAGAATGAACCCCACATTCTTCCCGAATTGCTGGAGCTCGATAATGTACTGTTAGCCCCTCATGCCGGCACAAAAACATTAGAAGACAGAATCAAGATGTCTATCGAAATGTGTCGTAATATAGTTGGGTTTTACGAAAACACTTATCCAATATCAAGAGTTAATTAAAAATATTATTCCTATTAGTTTGTTTCAATGAGTGCCATAAATATAAAAGACCAACTGTTTAAGTTAGGAGATCCGACAAGAGCTGTTCACTCTCTACGTTTCTTTAAAACCGGAAAGGGAGAGTATGGTGAGGGCGATAAATTCATAGGATGCACGGTTCCCCAAACTCGAAGCGTGGCCGCCAAGTATACCAAACTGCCTCTCAACGAGGTTGCTAAATTGCTTGATGATGAAATTCATGAATGCCGTTTGTGTGCATTGGTTATCCTCACAAATAAATATAGTAAAGCTAATGAGTTCGAAAGATACGAAATATTGAACTTTTATCTGGCTAACACTAGTCGTATAAACAATTGGGATCTGGTTGATATTTCTGCACATAAAATAGTGGGTGAGTGGTTCAAAAACCGAGAAGATCGTTCACTGCTACATCAACTTGCCGAAAGTGATCTTCTCTGGGATCAGCGTATTGCAAT
>CAZSBA010000137.1:1734-3958 GCA_964605035.1 uncultured Proteiniphilum sp.
CACTGCTACATCAACTTGCCGAAAGTGATCTTCTCTGGGATCAGCGTATTGCAATAGTATCTACGCTTACATTTATCCGCAACAACAGCTTCAACGATATATTATTGCTTTCGGAGAGGTTTCTTCAGCACAAACACGATCTTATTCATAAAGCATGTGGTTGGATGTTGCGTGAGGTTGGGAAAAGGGATGAAGCAGTACTTACCTATTTTTTAGATCAGCATGCACACCAGATGCCACGAACAATGCTCAGGTACTCAATTGAGAAGTTTGATGAGGAGCTGAGAAAACATTATTTGAATATTAAAAAATAGATGAAAAATATATATACTCATACGCTGGAAAATGGACTTAGAATTATACATCGCCAGTTTCCATCGGAAATATCTTATTGTGGCATTGCTATAAATACGGGTACACGCGACGAGTATCCCGACGAGTTTGGGATGGCTCACTTTGTAGAGCATATGCTTTTTAAGGGCACAAAAAGGCGTATGGCTCATCATATTTCCAACAGAATGGAAAATGTTGGTGGCGACCTCAATGCATATACTACAAAAGAGGAAACATTTATCTACTCTACTTTCTTAAAAGAGTACTTTCCACGCGCGGTGGAGTTGCTGAGTGATATTATCTTCAATTCAGAGTTTCCCGAGAATCAGATTGAGAGGGAGCGTGAAGTTGTTCTGGATGAAATTGATTCGTATGCCGACTATCCATCGGAACTTATTTTTGATGATTTTGAAAATCTTATGTTCTCTGGTCACGATATTGGTCATTACATACTTGGTGAACCACATACTCTTAATTCCTTTAATAGAGACAAAATCAATTCTTTCGTTAAAAGGGAGCATAGGACCTCCGAGATGGTTTTTTTCTCTTTCGGCAAAACTCCATTTTCGAAGGTTGTAAAACTAATAGAGAAGCATTTTGATGTTGTACAAGAACCAATTAAGCCTAAAAAAAGAGTAGCTCCAGTTATAACAACTCCGGTAACTAAGATAATGGAAAAGAACACAACTCAGACGCATGTTGTACTGGGTTGGAATATTTATAATATGTTTCATCCCGACAGGTATATTCTTTATCTGCTTAATAATATTTTGGGAGGTGGTAGTCTAACTAGCAGACTTAACCGGTCGTTGAGAGAAAAGAACGGACTTGTTTATAATATCGAGTCTAACATCTCGCTGTATAGCGATACCGGCTTTTACTCAATATACTTTGCGTGCGACCCAAAAAATAGGGATAAGTGCCTGCGACTTATCAAAAAGGAGATTAAGGCAATTATGGAGAAAGAGCTCACACCAATGCAGCTCACTGTTGCCAAACGCCAGTGGAAGGGGCAATTGGGAATATCTTCAGAGATTAACGAAAACAATGCTTTAAGCATGGCCAAAAACTATCTTCATCACAAAAGATACATAGATTTAGAAGAGATCTTCTCAAAAGTTGATGAGATATCAGCAGACCAAATCAAGAGGGTTGCAAATGAGTTATTCATATCACAACCATTTGAATTAATGTATGTTTAAGCTCATTAAAAGTATCTGAGTAAGTTTTAATTAATGATGTATTTCGAACAAAAAAGGAGTACAGATGTTTTATAACTGTTTTTGAAGGTAAACTTCATTAACACGATAAAACAAACTTAACTTAAAAGATTAATTATGAAAAAAATGAGATTTATGCTTGTTGTTGCAATGCTTGCAATGGTAACAGCAGTAAGTGCACAAATGAATTTAGGTGTAAAAGGTGGAGTAAATATGTCTAACTTTTACGGCGACGAACTAGATGATAAAAACGTAAAAATTGGATTCCATATTGGTCTGGCTGCTGATTATGATTTTGCATATAACTCGGCTATTCAAACAGGTCTGTTTTTCACCACCAAAGGTGCTAAATATACTTCATCATTTGGAGATGCTTCAGGTGAACTAACTGTTAATCCTATGTATCTGCAAATTCCGGTTCACTATGCTTACAAAATTGATGTTTCACCCGGAACTCGTGTAGTATTACATGCCGGTCCTTATGCAGCTTACGGAGTAGGAGGCAAATCAAAGCTTAGCGGTTCGGTAGGCGACATAGGCGCAGAATATGAGGAAGATGTATTTGGAGATGACGGATTCAAGAGATTTGATGCAGGTCTTGGCCTTGGTGTAGGTGCAGAATTCGGACCACTTTTATTCGACATTGGTTGGGATATGGGTCTAGTTAATAT
>CAZSBA010000138.1:0-3866 GCA_964605035.1 uncultured Proteiniphilum sp.
TGCTCATATCCCATCTTGATTCGATGAAGCAGATAGGAGCTAATTATGTTAGGAACTGTCAGAGCCTTCAATTTCTTCAATCAAAGCAGCCAGAAAATTAGAGTCAGTCATTAAATTATGGAAATTAGAACCAAATAATGGGCTATTATCAAACAGATCTGAAGATGAAGCCTACCTCTCTCATTTTAACGACAAAATATATGTCATTTTCATTCCAAAAAAAGGCAGTGTTAATATAACGACAAGTGCAGGCGCTAATTATATCATTAGATACTTGAGTATAAATAGTGGTGAATGGTTGGATAAAGAAAAAGAAGTAATTTCACTAACCAATGAAACTAATATAGAAACACCAGATGAAAACGGATGGTTGGTTATACTTAGCAAAATTTAAAAAATAATTATGCTATCTTTACTTATTGCAAATGATTAAAAGCCAATTCAATTATATTAAAATACTCAACTAATTTATAATAATATGAAAACAAAACAATTTATTTATTTACTCTTAATATGCTCTATTATGCCATTATTATATTCATGTGCAACTATACCCAAGGGAGCAGTAGCTGTAAAGCCTTTTAATAAAGAAAGATATCTCGGTAAATGGTATGAGGTTGCCAGAAAAGATTTTAAATACGAACGTAATTTAAATAACGTAACAGCAGAATATTCTTTAAACGATAATGGAACAATAAAGGTTGATAACCAAGGTTATAATACAGTTAAAGAAGAATGGAGTCAAGCAATTGGCAAAGCAAAGTTTGTTAAAGATGAAAACACTGCCATGCTTAAAGTATCATTCTTTGGCCCATTTTATTCTGGATATAATGTAATCGCAATTGATGACGAATACAAATATGCACTTGTAGCCGGTAAAAATCTTAAGTATTTATGGATTCTATCTCGCGAGACTAATATACCTGAAGAGATAAAAGATAAATATCTTAATATAGCAGAGGAGATTGGATACGATACATCTGATCTAATTTGGGTTGAACACGACCAATAGAAAACCATCACCAAGCACTAAATTATATTCGATAGCGAAAACGGTACTACATTAGTTATGATAACATTCGATGCCGAGAACTCAGTTGAAGTTTAGAAACAAGGCTGGCAAGCGATATTAAACAGCTTTAAAAAATATGTTGAGAAATAAACAAGCAACTCTTACTTTAAGAGTTGCTGTAAGCTCATAAATATTCTTTTAAAATATTTATTCTACCGATGTAATTGACTCCAACATGTCGATATCTATTTCGGGTGCTCCGTCTGCATTAGGCTCTCTTCTAAACATTGTGCCATATTCTGTGTGATCATCAAAGAACCCGAAGCTGCGTAGTATGAAACTATTAGTTTCCTCATCAAACTCCCCGTTAACATCGTGTCTCATGCCGGCCCGGCCTGTTGCATCAATGGTGAATTTGGCATCTAATATCTCTTTCCATTTGCCTGAAGCAGTTCTTGCCCATTGGTTTTTAAAATTTACCGAACGGGTGGTGATTGATCGTGCAGGATGGAAGTTTTCGAGAAATGAGTAAGCGCCTTTGTAATATGTTTCGGTTTGTGGACGAAGAAATGAAGCTATAAGTTTCCACTCGTCTTCAGCATAAAAATATGCTGTATATATGGTGTTTCCTTTACCGTCGGGTTCAACTCCAACCAATGCTTTATACGTTACATCAGGCTCCCAAGAGTAGTGCAGCCAGCTTTGTCCGCCACTGCCCTCGTTGCCGAATTCTCCCACTGTTACATCTTTTCCTTTGCGTAGGAGCTTTATCTGCATATCTTCAGGTATTTCATTGGGATCATCGGTGGAGAAGGGGCTCCATACCGAGAAGAGCACTCTTCTGTCGCCGTCAGAAATTTGTTGTATTCCCATATATCCCTGAGCAAAGCCATTCATCATGTAATAAGTGCTATTTGATGCGCTTTCCTCTGGTACAACTATTTCGTTATAGAAATATTGAATGTCTGTTTCGGGAAGTGCGTATGAGAAATGAACTGATGCACCTCTTCTGAAGAAGTAGCAGTTGTTTCTGCTTTCGATCATTTTTTCTTCAGTAACGAAATGATTGTCTGAGTTTGTTGCAGATCCGCCTATCCTGAAGTGGGTAATCTCGCCAAAAGTGTCTCCTGTTTTGGAGATGCCCTGAAAATCGACTCTTACATATCCCGGAGCGGATTTATTTATTGTTGTAATGCCATAGAGGGATGTTGTGTCACTGGCGACTTTCACATCATATGTTTTTCCGTCTACTGTGAATCGTATTGTACTTGCACCGCTTTTGTTGATTCCTTCAAAGCCTATGTTTAGTTCACCCGCAGAACCTACTCTGAAGTAAGTGCTAATAATAATATTTTTATCAGTCCAGTCGGTTTTGAATTTTCCGGAATAGTTATCTATAAAATCTGAATCTAATGGTTCTGATACGTATGAGTTGCCGGCGAAAGGTATACTTATAGGCAGTTCGGTTTCACTAAATGTGACTTCTTTATTTGAAAGGCTACAAGAGCTTAATAAAAGGGTTATTAAAACGAAAACCACTGCAGGAAAAAGTTTGTTTAACATTGCTAACTATTTTATTATTTTAAAAATGCAGTTATGTTGCCACTGATTTGCATAAGCGAGATTTCGTAGAGCTTAGTGTTGTACTGAGCTGTGAGTAAGCGTTGTTCTGCTTCGAGGAGACTATTTTGTGCTTCACGCAGTTCGAGTCCCGACAAATCACCAATTCTATATCTCTCCATTGCAATATCGTAATTGATCTCAGCATTCTCGAGACTCTCAACCTCTAGCTTGGTTAGCTCTATGTTGTTTTGGTAGGCCATCCACATATTTGCAAAATCGCTCTCAATTGCCAGTTTGTCTCTTTGCACCTCAAGCTCTCTGTTTCTTATTCTGATATGTTGGTTTTTTTGTTCGCGACTGCGATTAAACCCGTCGAACAGAGTATAGCCAATGGTAACGCCAACGTTGGGTCCCCAGTTTCGCTGCCTGTCGAAGTTGCCAGTGTTATAATCGTAGTGAGTGAAACCGTACCCGGTGTTTAGTCTGAGGTAAGGGTAGTTTCTGCTTCTTAGGTTGCTAAGTTCTAGCTCACTAAGTGTGAGGTTGCTCTCGCTAAGCTGTAGAAAAGTGTTCTGTTCCATTGTCCTGTTAAACAAATCATCTTTTAGCAACGATGTGTTAAATAATATGGTGGTGTCGGCAGCCATAAACTGCTTATCTACATCAACACCCATCAGTTCATTAAGGCGTATGCGAGAGCGGTTGACTATCTCATACTGCTGGATAAGCATCGAGCTATCGGTATTAAAATCTACTCGTGCCTGTTGAAGATCGAGTCGAGATAATGAGCCCACCTGATAGCGCGCTTCAACAATACGCAATCGCTCTTTTGAAAGAGACACAGCATACTCAAAGTTACCAAGCCTGATCTGCTGCTGAACATAGTTGTAATATTCGGCAGTTAGTCCTGCAACAAGATTCTCCATTTCTAGTCGAGTATAAAGTTCGCCCGCCGATTGCAGTTCCTTTAACCTCTTGTAATTTGTTTGTACCCTAAACCCTTCGAATATAGTCCAGTTTAAGTTTACACCTGCATCTAGTGTTTGTGTGTTGGAGTTCCGACTTTCAACAGCATCACCGCCTTCCAGAGGAAACTGATCGGTGTTGTTGCTACGGATGTTATAACCGGAGTTGAGACTTGCATCAGGCAGAAAGCCCGCATTTCCGAGCGTGACATTATTATCAGAGATAAGTTCTTCGTTGCGTACAATCTGCATATCGAAATTATTCTCAAGTCCAATCTCAAGGCACTCCTGCAGGTTGAGTAATGTATCAACAACAGTTGGTTTCT
>CAZSBA010000139.1:0-3793 GCA_964605035.1 uncultured Proteiniphilum sp.
TTACTGCATTTATGAATTCAGCTACATGTTTTTCTTGCATATCTGGAGTTGGTATTTCCATTGTTGCATGTTCTACATCACGTGTCTTTAATACTATGTTGTTGTCTGAAGCAAAAAGAGTTCCTTTATCTCCATAAAAGAAGACTCCATTATTGAACAAAGGATTTAAATCGCCTGTTCCCCACATTCTATGTTCCCAAACTACTGGAATACCATTAAATTGCATGGTTGCAGTTAGAGTATCAGGTGTAGTTATTTTATCTTTTAGTACAAATATACCCCCTGAGGCTTCAACTATTTCAGGCATATCAAAACCCATTATAGTTCTGATAATATCTATATTGTGAATTCCCCAGTCGACCAAATGCCCATTACCGTACTCTTTTTCGAGTCTCCACGGGCCATGCCCTATAGCTGGACTATAAGGCAACATAGGTGCCGGGCCACACCACGCATCCCAGTCGAGTGACGCAGGAGGTTCTTGTGGTGTTGTATCATGAGTGCCTGGATTAAAATGGATATTTGCTCCAATCTGATATATTTTACCAATTTGACCCTCTTCAATAATCTGTTTAGCTTTTTTAAATGCTTCGTTTTGTCTTCTCTGGAATCCTATCTGAACAATATTACCTGCCTTTTCAGCTGCATTTACCATTGCTATTCCTTCTTCAACATCGTAAGCAAGAGGTTTTTCGCAATAAATTGGAAGTCCTTTTTCACAGGCATCAATAAACTGTAATGCATGCCAATGGGGTGGGGTTCCTATGATTACAGCATCCAGATTGTTCATGTTTAGCAAGTCTCGATAATCTTTAAAACCTTTTGGCTCAGTTCCCATTAGGGTCTTTAACTCACTAATGCTGTTACTAAGATGGTCAGAGTCAACATCAGCCACAGCAGATATTTCTACCCCTCCTGCTTCAAGAGCTGCCTTTGCAACAACCATTCCATACCAGCCACTGCCAATGAGGCCAACTTTTAAATTATTATTCTGTGAAATTGTAGATACAGATGCTAGTCCCTTACTTTTAATACCAGTTGCAAAAGCCATTGTTGCAATTGAGGAGTTTCTGATGAATTTTCTTCTGTCCATTTTTCTTCTTGTTAATTATCAAATGGTTATATATATTGATGCTAATAAATAAAACGTATACGTGGTTGAATTGTTTAAGATATATATTATAAACTATAGGGTATTAGACTTGAGCCTACGAAAAACACCTAAATATATTCTCCGGCAAAAAGGGCTTGAAAACCAGAGTCTTTTATGTAACTTCCACTTAAATGCGTTTTTCTTTATTCTTCTTTCGTTCCTTATTATTGTTGTTACTTCTGCTATAATATTGTTTTTTTTGCAATATTCTCTCGTAATAAGGTTCCCATCTCCCCTAAGTGTTATCATATCCTCTACAATCTTTTCGATTCTATGAATAATATAGTTGTCAGACTCTGTTTTAGCAAGTACAATATTCCCTTTTTTGATAGATTTTACATTGAGTGGACTTAGCTCTATTTTATCGGTATCAGGACGAATAAAAGGTAGCATACTATTTCCTTTTGATGGAATAATTACTTGATGCCCAGCATTTATTTCAGATATAATATGGGAGAAGAAAGATTCGTTATGTAGGATTAACTGCATTATGTGTTTATTAAATATGACAAATATAACCTTTTTAAGATTTTAATTATAAAAATTGTAATTATAGTAAATAGTTCTGATTTTTATATCTTTGTATGAGTTTTATAATCAATAATATGAAGAAATTTAAATTTAAAGGCATTTCAATTTTAATGGCTGGATTGTTGTTGGCATGCAATGCAAATAACAAAGGTGTAAATGAAATGCAAAAAGCTGGTTATATTCCTGAGAAGATTTCAACTGAAGCTGTTATTCAGTTGAAAGATTCACTTGGAGATAATTTTGATCTTAGAATAGAAAGAGGAGTAAAGCAAGTAGCAAATCTATGGAGAGAGTCTGATGGCAATCATGATGAATTTTTAGAATTCTGTAAAAACTCTTTTGTGTCTGATGAATACGAGCTTGAATCTCTTTATAATACCTTGGAAAGGAACTTTGAAGTGATTAATGGGTATTATCACAAAATGAATGTTGAGCTTAAAATGCCTTTACAGCTTGTGGGATCGAATATTACTCCTGTAGATATGATGTTTGGGAGTTATAGCCCCTCATCTCATCTGACTGATGATTTATATTCTAATAAAATTGCTTTTATAACAGCACTTAATTTTCCTTTTTACTCACTAGATGAGAAAACTGATCTTGGTGAAAATTGGAATCGCAAGGAGTGGGCATATGCTCGAATGGGTGATAAGTTCATTTCGCGTGTGCCATCGAATATACAGCAACATATATCTAGAACAATGACTGAGGCTGATACTTACATCTCTGACTATAATATTTTTATGGACAAATTGAGAAATGAAGATAATATTCAGCTTTTTCCAGATAACATGAAACTAATTTCTCATTGGGGGCTTCGTGATGAATTGAAATCAAATTATGCAGATAGTGAAAATGGATTGGAGAAGCAGAGAATGATCTATCGTATAATGGAACGCATAATTGACCAGTCGATTCCCTCTCAAGTGATTAACAAGGGAAATTATAACTGGAATCCTTATACAAATGAGATTTTTGAAAATGGAGAGAAAATAAATATTAACTCAGAAGAGACCGGTAGGTATGAGGTATTCATTAAAAATTTTCAGGCAGTAAGACAACTAGATCCTTATTCTCCTCACTACAAAACCCAACTTGATCGTTCGTTCGATGGAACAATGGAGATTCTCCAAAAAGATGTTGAGGACTTATTCATTGGATTGGTTTCGTCTCAACAAGTAAAAGAGGTGGCAGCTCTTATCAAGTTGAGATTAGGTCGTGAACTTGAACCTTTTGATATTTGGTATAACGGTTTTAGTGCAGGTAAGAATGTTAGTGAAGATGCACTTACAGATATTACATCTCTTAAATACCCCAATGCTGCTGCATTGGAAGCCGATTTGCCAAATATATTAGTAAAATTGGGATGGGCTGCCGATAAGGCAAATGAGATAAGCTCACTTATCACCGTAGAAGCATCAAGAGGAGCAGGTCATGCTTGGGGATCTGCTATGCGAAATGATGTGGCTCGATTGCGTACTAGAGTTGGAGAAAATGGGATGGATTATAAAGGGTATAATATCGCAATACATGAGTTTGGGCATAATGTTGAACAAACAATTACAATGAATGATGTTGATTTTTATATGCTAAACGGAGTTCCTAATACAGCATTTACTGAAGCTGTAGCTTTCCTTTTTCAGAAACGAGATTTAGAGCTGCTTGGTCTTAAAAATGCTAATCCAGAAGATGAGTATTTTGAAGCTTTGGCTACTTTCTGGAATTCATATGAGATTATGGGTGTTTCTCTTGTTGATATTCAGGTTTGGGAGTGGTTATATGCAAATCCTAATGCTACGCCTGCACAGTTGAAAGAATCGGTTATTGCAATTGCTAAAGATGTGTGGAATAAATATTATGCTGAAGTATTAGGTGGTGAGGGTGAAACTTTACTAGCCATATATTCACATATGATTGACAACCCTCTTTATCTTCCCAATTACCCTATTGGACATTTGATAAATTTTCAAATTGAACAACAAGTAAAAGGAAAGAGTCTTGCTAATGAGATGGATAGGATGTATACCCAAGGCAGCATTGTTCCTCAAATATGGATGAAGAATGCTGTGGGATCACCTATTTCAATTGAGCCACTACTGAGTGCAACAA
>CAZSBA010000140.1:0-3744 GCA_964605035.1 uncultured Proteiniphilum sp.
ATTTATACTTTCTACTACTCAAAATCTATTTTCACAGATATACCATCAGGACTATTTTCGAATCTTAAATAGATAGTTTTGCTTTCACTATCATAATCTGAGACAAATTCAACAGCTTCATTATTAATATTAGTTACACTAATCTGAGAAGGTTTGCGTGGCATAAAAATACGCATCGCATTTGTAGTATTTATTGGACTTTTAGCAATAAACGAATAACCTGACTTATAAGTCTTCTCATCGCTTATGCGTGCTGCTGTGGCAACTACTTGTGGTACATCATCGTTCTTAATATGGCCTAAGTTATAAAGAAGAGCCTGACTACCGGGATTTATAATCTTTTCTTTTAAAACTGGTATCTCAGGATCAAATAAATCAACAAAGTTACCTTTAACTGTGAATGGGGTGCTGTTTACTGACTCTTCTAATACTGAAATTACGCGATATGGACCTCTCTCCAAATCAAAATTGTTTTTGAAGGTTATTGCATTATCAGAGACTTCATTGTAAAGTTTTGCAATTAAATCGATATACTTTTTATCACCTTCAGGTTTGAGAATAAACTCCTTAGGATCATTACGTAAGATATATAGTTTGCCTTTTCCAATATTGTACTCACCTTCAGAATAAGGTTTGCTGATTCCCATTTTTTCAAAAAGATGTTGAGAAGGAGATTCATATTTTATACCATCTCTGTTCCACCATTCCAGTACGGTTTGAAATGGATCGTTGTCTCTTGCACTATATATTAAAACACCACCATCTTTAACCCATTGTGTAAGAAATTGATGGGACTCCTCTTCCATTGGCTTCATCCCTGAATATGAGGCAATTAAAACTTTAACATCTTCTAATGTTCCCGAGTAGGAAAGATTTTCAATATGAACCGTCGATACAGGAACTCCGCGTTTTAAAAGAGGAAGTGCTTGACCGTAAAAGTTTGACAATTGCGGATCTTCGTATCCATCATGCACAGGGTAGCTTTGAAACATTAATGAGTTAGCCATAAGAACTCCTATACCATGGGTACCGCTTACTTTGTTATCTGTTTTAGGCATATGATTTAGAGAGTTAATCATAACCTGCATTTGCGTTGAGTAGTGACGGGGAATTCTCTCTCTCTTATCGCTATCTTTACTAACTCTGTACAAACCCTCATAAATACGTTCTGGCCAAGGCATCACCTCAAATTTATTTATTCCGGGGTAAAACAATTGTGCAGTGAAGGTAGCTTCATAATTTCTTTTATAATCTTCCCAGTCCTGTTGCCTGTCTTCTATAGGATCTGTAAGAAAAAACATTTCTCTACCAGTAGGTGCAGTCATAGATTCCATTGATCCATACTCAAGAAATGCAGTTTCGAATACTCTTTCTTTAGCAACACCATTAAAGTAGTTGGGTTCCCTGGAAGTTCCGGTCCAGACCTGTGCTATATATCCATCAACAGATTGCAGTGATGCTAAACTTGCCTCAGGACTTACAATTCTCCATTGTGAATAATTTACAAGTGAGTGGGTAGGAATATAACATTTTACATCCATTCCTTTGCTCTTACCGTACTCTTTTGCAAAAGTAAACACTTCGTCAATTGCTCTATAGTATAGGTAGTATTTGAGCTTATTTGAAAGATATGTGTTTTCGGGGGATTCATGCTGTGCCCTCCATTCGAAGCCATAGTAATCTCTCCATTCCTGTTTGAATGCTTCACTATAACCAGCACGTGCCCAAAACTCAGGTTCTTCCATAAATATATATTCAATACCTGCATCTATTGCTTTTTTGACATGCATTTCTTTTAAATACTTTAAAAAGTTGGCAGTAGGCACAATATATGGCACCATATGTCCGTGCCAGATTGTATCTCCACTTTGTTCTACCTGACCTTCATCGAGATGCATCTTACCATCCCATTCACCTGTAAAGTAATCCTGATATTCACCCCAGGCGATTCCTGTCATGTAATGTGTAATGTAACCTTTGTCCTGCCACGATTTCACTCTCTCTTCAAATGGCACCCCCCTGTCTTTATCGGATGGGTTACCGTTAACTCCATAGACCATTACCGCATCGGCTCTTACATCAATTGTTGGTCTCCACTCTTTTGATGTTTGAAATGTTGTTCTTACTTCAGATTTTTCTTGTGCATTTAGCTGAAATAATGAAGCAATAAATATTAAGAAATATATTTTTTTCATCTGCTTTAGGTCGGAACCGTTTCTTTAATTATTTCTTTGTTTGATTGTACCTATATAGTACGGCATATTCGGCTGCAAATGTGAAGCTAAACATACCCTCTGTGTTATTGTCACTGTTGTTTTGACTCCATCCTAATAGTAAGTTTGTAGGTAGGAATCCTTTGTAAAGAAAGTTTTCATATCCATAATCCAAGTTATTCTGGAAAGATTCAATATAGTTGCCGGTTTTATTATATGCGGGATAAAAATCAACATAACCTCTCATTAATACACCATTGAACCAATTTCTGAAACCTCCTATATTGTAAGTATAATATCCTGATACTTCTTCTCCCTCTTTAGCAAAATATGAAAAACTTGCATCAGAAAGATCTGATCCCTGCCTAAGGTATTTTTTATCTCCGGTTGCTCTGTAAAGATCAGCAGCACCTGAAACCATAGTTCCGCTATTATAAGTATATGGAGGCCCTACTCTATCTGTACAAATAACTCCTTTACGATATGAAACACCATCAATATTTTCATATTCTGGTTTTCCTGGCGT
This sequence comes from uncultured Proteiniphilum sp., assembly GCA_964605035.1. Taxonomy (GTDB): domain Bacteria; phylum Bacteroidota; class Bacteroidia; order Bacteroidales; family Dysgonomonadaceae; genus Proteiniphilum. Next base: position 2,740 of record CAZSBA010000140.1, read on the forward strand.
ACAACCACCCATCATATCATCGTAAACACCCTCAGTACCAAGTAGGTTGTTAACCTGCCAGTCGTAAATCTTTTGTGCAAACAACAGATAATATTCACTTTTACTCATTTGCTCTGTAACTCTTGTCTTCCTGTCGTTAGAATCTATATACCTGTGAGTTATTTCATCGTTTTTATTTTTATATATTTCGTGCAACCAGACAAGTGGACTTACCATTGGACCATTGCTACACGAGTGTTTACTTACATATCCTGGTCCCCAGGGAATTCCACCAACCTCATTACCATCACTGTCGAAAGTGCAATCCCATCCATCAAGAACATATTCTGTGAGATATTCTGCCATCTGCAAGTATCTTTCGTTTTTAGTTATTTTATATGATTCCAGATATTCTCTCACAAGCCACATCTGATCGTCATACACATTCATTACACCCTCAACCTCTGCAGTTCCTTTAGAAGAGCCGCGGTTAACACCATACACAGTCCATTCTTTGGTTTGTGTATAAGATGTTAGGGTGAATGTACCCAGATAATAGTCGGCGTTGTCATATAATTGCTCTAATAATTTGACATATCTGTTAAAATTCTTTTCATAAAGTTTGCCGTCACCAAACTCTTTTTCTGTTTTGAGTGCATGTAACACTGCATTTACAGCTTCTATTGCACTTGAATACATCCAGATGCTACCAGTTTCAGTTGAGGATGAATCTGTATAAGGATTATAAAATCTGGCCATTGCCATATCACTACCTTTGAAATGTGCAGTAACTGCATTGTCTAAAATCTCCATAGACCTTATCAAATTTATTTTTGAAAGATCTGGATCCTCTGAAATTGGGGCTTTGATAAAAGTGGCATTTGCTTCACTGCCGTATGTCATTAGCCACAAAAGACTTACGAGCATAATTGTTGTTACCTTTTTCATTACTCTTATATTATATTAGTTTAGTTCAATATTAGTTTAATTCAATAAATAAATATTACTTTATATGTTTAACAACCA
>CAZSBA010000141.1:0-3731 GCA_964605035.1 uncultured Proteiniphilum sp.
TTTAGTAGCACCTGCAGCCGGTTTTAAATTCGATAAATCCATTTTATATATCTTTTTAACCGTTTATATTTAATCTATTACAGTTACCAAATGGTGAACCTTATTAATAAGTCCTCTAATAGAAGGAGTATCATCATGTTCAACCACTCTGTTCATTTTGGTGAGTCCTAGAGCATCTAACGTTCTTTTCTGATCAATAGGAGCACCAATTCTGCTTTTAGTCTGTTTTACTTTAATCTTAGCCATTTCAGTTTCCTTTTTATCCGTTAAATACTTTATCCACACTTATACCTCTGTTTTGAGCAACTGTAAGAGGATCTCTCATTTCTGTCAAAGCCAATATTGTGGCTTTCACAAGGTTATGAGGATTAGACGAGCCCTTACTCTTTGCAAGAACGTCGGTTACACCCACACTCTCAAGTACAGCACGCATAGCTCCTCCAGCCTTTACTCCTGTTCCTGTCACTGCAGGCTTAAGAAATACCTCAGCACCACTATAACGTGCAGTTTGCTGATGTGGTATTGTTCCTTTATGTACAGGAACCTTGATAAGGTTTTTCTTAGCTGCTTCAACACCTTTCGCAATTGCTGTTGCAACCTCACCTGCTTTTCCTAGTCCCCAGCCTACTACGCCATCCTCGTCACCTACCACTACCATGGCAGCAAATGTGAACGTACGTCCACCTTTTGTAACTTTGGTAGTACGATTAATAGCCACTAAACGGTCTTTTAACTCGATATCGTTTGATGTTGTTACTTTTTTACTTTCTCTAGCCATAATCGTTAAAATTTAAGTCCTCCTTTACGAGCGGCATTAGCCAGTTCTTTAATTCGTCCGTGATACAGATAACCATTTCTATCAAAAGCAACTTTTTCAACCCCAGCTTCTTTTGCATTCTGAGCAATAAGCTCACCTACTTTTGCAGCCATCTCTTTTTTTGGAAGTTTCTCTTCAATCTTAAGAGAAGAAGCTGAAGCTAATGTTTTGCCACTTAAGTCATCAATTACCTGAGCATATATCTGTTTGTTACTCCTATAAACGGTAAGGCGCGGAGTTTCCGGTGTGCCACTAATTTTACCGCGAACACGAGTTTTTATTTTTAATCTTCTTTCGTTTTTTGTTATCATTGCGATTTCAGTTTACGTAAAATTATTTAGCTGCCGTTTTACCGGATTTACGACGTACTTCTTCACCTACAAAGCGCACACCTTTTCCTTTATAAGGTTCAGGTTTACGGAATGAGCGAATTTTTGCACATACCTGTCCAAGTAACTGTTTGTCACAAGACTCCAGCAATATAAGCGGGTTCTTGTTTCTCTCCATCTTAGTTTCTACCTTAATCTCATCAGGTAACTGAAGAAAGATACTGTGTGTAAAACCAAGTGATAACTCCAGAATTTGGCCTGCGTTAGAAACACGATAACCAACCCCAACTAGTTCCAGCTCTTTACGGAAACCTTCCGATACTCCAATAACCATATTGTTTAATAATGAGCGGTAGAGTCCATGCATTGAACGGCTTTCTTTCGATTCGTCAGCTCTGCCTACAGCTAATTCGCCATCTTTAACTTCTATGCTAACATTATTACGAATCTGCTGCTTTAATTCTCCTTTAGGCCCTTTTACGGTAACCACTTGATCGTCCCCTAGTGTAACTGATACACCTGCTGGGAGTGTAATGGGTAATTTTCCTATTCTTGACATACTTTACTCTCCTTCAAATTAATAAACGTAACATAATACTTCACCGCCCACTTTTTGCTCGCGGGCCTCTTTATCTGTCATCACTCCGTTTGAAGTAGAAAGTATGGCAATTCCCAACCCGTTAAGTACGCGTGGCAAATCTTTGTGCCCTACATACTGACGTAAACCAGGAGATGAAATGCGCTCTAACTTCTTGATCGCGTTAACCTTGTTAATCGGATCATATTTCAAAGCAACCATTATGGTGCCTTGAGGACCATTTTCTACAAACTTATAGTTAAGAATGTAGCCTTTTTCAAAAAGTATCTTAGTGATATCTTTTTTAAGATTCGATGCGGGTATCTCTACCACGCGATGCTTCGCTTGGATAGCATTGCGTAACCGCGTCAAATAATCTGCTATTGGATCTGTCATATTTTAATTGATTAAATTGATCCCGACTACCGGGACAATATTTATTATTCTCTTACCAGCTCGCTTTTTTAACCCCAGGTATCTGACCTCTTGATGCCATCTCTCTAAATTGGATACGCGATAGGCCAAATTGGCGCATATATCCTTTAGGTCTACCGGTTATTTTGCATCTATTGTGCAAACGTACGGGTGAGGCATTTTTTGGAATTGACTGAAGTGCTTCATAATCGCCTTCTGCAAGATACTTAGCTCTTTTCTCTGCATAGCGGGCAACCATTTTTGCTCTCTTCACCTCGCGGGCTTTCATTGATTCTTTTGCCATTATTATTGATTTTGTTTTGTTCTAAATGGTAATCCAAACTCTTTTAAAAGAGCGTATCCCTCTTCATCGGTCTGAGCATTTGTTACAAAAGTAATATTCATTCCCAGAATTCTAGGTACGTTATCGATATTTATCTCAGGAAAGATTATCTGTTCCTCTATTCCTAGAGTATAGTTTCCTCTACCATCGAGTTTCGAAGCAATTCCTTTGAAGTCACGTATACGTGGTAGTGAAACACGTACTAATCTTTCAAGAAATTCATACATCTTATCGTTACGCAAAGTAACTCTTGCACCGATAGGCATTTTCTTACGCAGTTTGAAGTTCGAAATATCCTTTTTAGATATAGTCGCAACTGCTTTTTGTCCTGTTATAGCTGTAAGTTCGTTTATCGCTGTTTCAATGATTTTCTTATCAGCAACAGCAGCTCCTAAACCCTGATTGATAACAATCTTCTCAAGACGTGGAACCTGCATTACAGATGTATAATTGAATTCTTTCATTAAAGCGGGAACAATACGCTCACTATAGTCTTTTTTAAGACCTACTTCGTATGTTGTTGTAGTTTCACTCATTTCATTTCCTCCCCGGATCTTTTTGCGTAACGAACATTTTTGCCTTTACTATCTAACTTTCTACCAACGCGAGTGGGTTTTCCTGTTTTAGGATCTACCGGGTTTAGATTAGAAAGATGCACTGAAGCTTCTTTCTTCTCGATACCACCGTTAGGATTCTGAGCGCTGGGTTTTGCATGTTTTGATACAACGTTTACACCTTCCACAATTGCTCTGTTCTTGCTTACAAGAACCTCAAGCACTCGGCCGGTCTTTCCTTTGTCTTCGCCGGAATTTACGTAAACCGTATCACCTTTCTTTATATGTAATTTTGTCATTGCCTGTGATTGATTAATAGATTATAATACTTCAGGAGCTAATGATACAATCTTCATGTTCGTGTTTCTGAGTTCACGTGCAACAGGTCCGAAGATACGGCTTCCTCTGATTTCACCTGCATTATTAAGTAATACACAAGCGTTATCATCAAAGCGTATATATGAACCGTCGTTACGGCGAATCTCTTTTTTAGTACGAACTATGATTGCTTTTGATACGGCACCTTTTTTTATATCACTCGAAGGGATAGTGCTTTTAACTGAAACAACTATGATATCCCCTACCGACGCATAACGTCTACCTGTACCTCCTAACACACTGATACAAAGAACTTCTCTTGCACCGCTATTGTCAGTAACTTTTAATCTGGATTCTTTCTGTATCATCTTACTTAGCC
>CAZSBA010000142.1:0-3643 GCA_964605035.1 uncultured Proteiniphilum sp.
GATGGATATGAACGGGGCGTTTAAAGACTTTCTTCCCTCGATTTTTCCAAATGCCATCGTGGTCATCGACCGTTTTCATATCGTACAGTTGGTGACAAGAGCTTTAAATCAACATCGGATAGAAGTGATGAATCGTATAAAATCGAAAAATAAACCCGATGCGAATAAGTTTAAGCGATATTGGAAACTATTATCAAAAGATTCTACCTTAAATCTCTGTTACCGTTTGATTCATGAAGTAATGGATGCCATTAAGGAACATTCCTATGATCAATTCATCCATGTATTAGAGGAAAGCAAGAAATATCGCCTCCCTAGAAAAATAAGAACGGCATTTAACACTTTATATCATTATCGCCATAATATACAGAATAGCTTAACCTATACGCTATCAAACGGTTGTGTGGAAGGAACAAATAATAAAATTAAAATCATTAAACGAATCAGTTATGGGTATCGAAACTTCTACCACTTAAGAAGTAGAATTATATTATCGACTGCTCATCATAATGTGAAGAATGAAGCTTATCGTCCGCTGTTATTTACTGAAGAAGATGCCATTAAAAAATATGAAGAAGAATACCAAAAACAATTAGAAATGCAAAATAAGATAGCTTAATTTCAGTAAAGAAAGAGCACTTGAACAAGTGTTCAAGTGCAACTATTACTATTTACCAACATTACTTGACATAGAGCCGTTTTTTCTACGAATTCTCCTACTTTATGAAGAATTTTACTTAATTGCTAAAGAACTTCTTATATTGAGACATATTATAAAATGTTTTTGACACAGCATATAAAGAATATATCACGATTCTGTTATAGTCTATCTAAAGCTAATGTTCATAATCTATATTATCGCACCAATACAAAATACAGCAGTACAATAATTCCAAGTATAATCCTATACCAACCAAATACTCTGAAATCGTGCTTTTTAATATATCCCATTAAAAATTTTATAGCAAATACCGATACCATAAAGGCTATCACCATGCCAAATCCAAGAGTAAGAAGCTCTGAACTTGTAAAATCAAAGCCAAACTTTAACAGTTTAAATGCACTTGCACCAAACATTGTCGGCACAGCAAGAAAAAAACTGAACTCTGCCGCCGCTACTCTGGATACACCGATAATAAGTGCACCGATAATGGTTGCACCTGAACGTGATGTTCCAGGGATAAGAGACAGCACTTGAAACATTCCAATGGTAAAAGCTGTTTTGTAGTTAATTTCTGCTAATGTATTTACTCTCGATTTACGCTTTTTATTCCAAGCCTCAATAACAATAAACAATACTCCATAAAATATAAGCATTGCAGCAATCACAACAGGAGTACCAAAATGTGCTTCTAAAAAGTCATCAAACAAAACTCCCATAATCCCCGATGGAATACAGGCTACCAGCACCTTAAACCAAATGGAAAGGATGTCTTTTTTTATTATTGGCTTTTCTCTAAAACCAAATGGAAACATCTTGCCCCAAAACATAATTACAACAGCCAGAATTGCACCAAGCTGTATCACTACGAAGAACATTTCCTTAAACGCTTCACTCATATTAAGCTGCAAAAACTCATCAACAAGTAACATATGCCCTGTACTACTAATAGGCAGCCACTCGGTAATGCCTTCAACAATTCCTATAATAATAACTTTTATTAATTCTAAAATATTCATAGTAGTCCTCCTATTTAATATCCTGTTTTTTAAAATAAACAAAACTTGTGAAAATCCCAAAAAAGAAAACAACGAATATAATAATAATAGCTATTTCAGTTGAATATTTATATTTTTCAATATCTCCACTTGCAATCAAATATGAAGACGTCCATGGAAATAATACCCCTAAATCTTCATTGGCAAGGGCAACATTGCCAAGAACTACTGTAGCAGTAGCAATAATAGGGGTAACTAAGTTCTTAAGCCAGAGTGTTATAAACACAAAAGGCGACATTGTAAAATACAATAAAAAAGCGCCTAGAAAATACTCCTTAATTGACTGCATAATAACGGCAACACTAAACTGAGCGGCATTGCCCACAATACTTAGAAGGAAGGTAGATACCCATGCTACTGCTGTCAAGATCATCATCCACACAAAAAGCATAAGGAATTTTGCTGTTAAAAAAGCCTCCTTTGAAATAGGAATAGTTAGCACTGATTTCAATGTATTTTCAGTATATTCACGACTGAAAAGATATGCGGCTATCACTCCATAAACAATAACACCAAACAAAAGAAGCACATATAAATTTGTCTGTTCCAACATATCCGAATAAGTAATAATCTTATCAGGCTCAGTAATTTTAGCTTTTATCAGCCCAGCAAAAACCATGACTGGAGCTACCATTGCACCTAAAATACTAATAAAAAACATCTTTGAGCGTTTTAGCTTTAGAAATTCACAATAAAGTAAATTAACCAATTTCTCCACCCCCAATCAAGTTTGAGAAATAATCTTCTAGCTTTTCTTCACTAATATTGATTTTCGATACTGAAATACCCTTTTCTACAAAGCACTGATTAAGCTTTGATCTGATCTCCAAATTAGTATAAAGGCGAATACTACCATTTTCATGTACGCTATAATCAGTAAGTCCAAACTTTTGCTCAAGCAAAAGACAAGCTTTATTTTCATCCGATACTACAAATTCAACATACTGCCTATTACGCTGGTGAAGATCCTGCATGGCTACTTCTTCAATAAGTCTACCTTTATGCATAACCCCGATAATATCTGCAAGCTGTTCAATCTCGTTTAAAATATGGCTTGAAATGAGTATTGTTACACCTTTTTCAATGCAGAGCATTTCAAGATATTTCCGAACTTCTTGTATACCAACAGGATCAAGTCCATTAATGGGCTCATCCAAAATGAGTAACTCTGGCTCATGCATAATTGCCGCTGCTATGCCAAGACGTTGCTTCATACCAAGGGAATAGTTGCTAAAGGTCTTTTTTGTTTCCTTATCAAGGCCAACAATTTCAAGTGCATTTTGTACACTATCTTTTTTGTGTTGTCCTCTCAGGCGAGCAAAAATCTGTAAGTTCTCACTACCTGTTAAATTTTCATAAAAACCAGGTGTTTCAATCATAGAACCAATACGACGATAAGTTTCCTTTGGATTTTTCTGATAATTTTCCCCAAATAATAAAATTTCTCCACTTGTGGAAGTGGCAAGGTTTAATAGCATCCGCATGATTGTGGTTTTTCCTGCGCCATTTCTACCAAGCAATCCATAAATTTTGCCCTTTGGAACGTGTATATTCACACAGTCTACACCTGTCTGTTCTCCAAACTGCTTTGTCAAATTAGTTGTTTTTATTACATATTCACTCATCCACATTTCCTCCTTATAAAACTCATTATACCAAGCAATGCTAACACTACTCTTACGCAAATCTTACTTTTTTCTTACTTTAATAAAAAAGTCTCCCATTGGTTTGAGCTGCCCCCCCAAAAGTTAGACCAAAAATCTAACTTTTGGGGGGGTAATTTATGAGCAAATATAATTTAGAGATTAAGCTTCAAGTTGTTGCAGAATATGAAGCAGGAGCTAGAAGCTACAAACAACTTGCAGAGAGATATCAAATAGGCAAATCTGATATTAAACGATGGATCCACAACTACCAGGATTTT
>CAZSBA010000143.1:0-3603 GCA_964605035.1 uncultured Proteiniphilum sp.
TTAAGGTTAACAATGAAGATTGGTTGTCGTGAGACAACCTTTCCTTTTTTATATACTTCTCATTAGTTATTAGCCTTCTTTATTTCTATTTTTGTATTAAAATGAAAAATCTAGTGTATGGATTTTAGAATTCGCCTTCAAATTGATAAATCGGATACAAGGATAGATCACACATCAAAGATGATGTTATTCGGATCCTGTTTTTCTGAGAATATCGGAGTAAAATTAAAAGAGCACAAGTTCAAAGTAAATCATAATCCTTTTGGCATACTTTATAATCCTATTTCTGTATCAAATAGCATAAAACGTTTACTAGAGAAAAAACAGTATAATGAGTCAGATCTTGTTTATAATAACGAGATGTTTCACAGTTTTATGCATCACGGCAGCTTCTCTGATGTCAATAAACAACTTTGTCTAAATAAAATCAACGAGAGATACATTAACGCTTCAGAGTTTATAAAAGAAACTGATACATTCTTTATAACATTTGGTACATCGTATGCTTTTAAAATTCACGACAATAATCAAATCGTAAGTAATTGCCATAAATTTCCTGCAAACAAATTTGATCGTTTTAGGTTAACAATAGAAGAAATAGTTAAAGAGTGGAGTGAATTAATTGAAATTCTTGTAAATCAAAATTCAGGTATTCATTTCATATTTACTGTAAGTCCTATAAGACATTTTAGAGATGGGGCACACGATAATCAGATAAGTAAGTCCATTTTGCATATTGCTATTGAAAATATCAAAAATAATTTCAATAGCATAGTAGAATACTTTCCTGCGTACGAAATAATGATAGATGAACTACGTGATTACAGATTTTACAATGAGGATATGGTACACCCTACATCTTTGGCACAAGAATATATATGGCAATGTTTTTCTGATAAGTTCTTTTCAGAAGAAACTAAAATTACAAACAGTGATTGGGCGGCAATTAGAAAGTCAATTAACCATAGGCCCCTAAATACAGAAACTCAGGCTCATCGTCAGTTTCTTATTAATACAATAAAAAAGATAGAAACATTTGCTATGAAGTACCCCCAAATATCGTGTGTAGAAGAAATCAAACAATTAGCTAATTTAGTAGAAAAAGTAAATAATATTTGATCATATTATGAATTACGATATAAAACAAATTGCTTCAATTTTAGGTGTAAAACATAATAATCTTTATTCGGCCGATATATCAATTTTGCTTACAGATAGCCGGAAGCTCTCAAATCCTTCTAAGACCCTTTTCTTTGCTTTAGAAACAAAAAACAACGATGCACATGATTTCATAAGTGAATTATATGATGCAGGAGTTCGCAATTTTGTTGTCACAAAGCATCTAACACAATGGGATAATTTTCAGAGTGTTAATTTTTTAAATGTGAAAGATAGCTTACGTGCATTACAGAAATTAGCAATACATCACAGGTCAAATTTTAATATTCCTGTTATAGGAATAACAGGTAGTAATGGCAAAACTATCGTAAAGGAGTGGTTATATCAATTACTAGAAAAAGATTATAATATTGTCAGGTCACCTCGAAGTTATAATTCCCAAGTAGGTGTTCCACTATCTGTATGGCAAATAAATGAAGAGGCCAATTTAGCTGTTTTTGAAGCAGGTATTTCCATGCCTAATGAAATGGAGTTGCTTGAACCCATAATTAAACCAACTATTGGGATACTTACAAAAATAGGGGAAGCACATCAGGAAAATTTCAGTTCGCTTCAACAAAAAACAATGGAGAAATTAGAGTTGTTTGTTAACTGTGAAGTGTTAATTTACGATGAAGATAATCATTTGGTAAACAGATGCATCGATTTAAAGGTGTTATCTCAAAAAACTTTTACTTGGTCTAGAGTAAATAGAGATGCTCATCTTTATATCTCAAAAACTGACAAAAAGCAAGATTCAACACAAATCAGTTATTCTTTTATGAACTTCGATTACAGCTTTTGTATTCCATTTATCGATGATGCTTCTATCGAAAATGCTATAAACTGTCTCGCAGTAGCTCTTTATTTACATGTTTCTCCTACGGAAATAAAAGAGAGGATGACTAGACTCGAACCCGTTGCCATGAGACTAGATGTGCGTAAAGGCAAGAGAGGGTGTCTAATTATAAATGATAGTTACAACTCCGATATTAACTCCATAAAAATAGCACTAGATTTCCAGAATCAGCGTAAGATGCATAATTCTTTAAAGAAAACTATTATCCTTTCAGATATCTTGCAAACTGGAGTTCTACCAAAGACTCTTTATAAGAGAGTTGCAGAAATGTTAGAACAGAGTGGTATTCAAAGATTAATCGGTATAGGTAAGGATATCCATGCAAATGCTGATTTATTTAATTTGCCGGATAAATCATTTTTCACCACTACAGAGGATTTTTTAAAGAATTTCACAGCAGAATCCTTTAAAAACGAATTAGTGTTACTTAAGGGTGCGCGAAGGTTTCACTTCGAGTGTATTAACACTCACTTGGAAGAAAGGATTCATGAAACAATGCTCGAAGTAGATCTAGATGCTGTAGTGCATAACTTCAATTACTATAAATCCCAGCTAAAACCAGATGTTAAACTTATATGTATGGTAAAAGCAAATGGGTATGGTCTTGGTGCTGTTGAAATCGCAAAAACACTACAATATCATAGATGCAACTATCTTGCAGTAGCAGTTGCCGAAGAAGGTGTTTCACTTAGAAACGAAGGTATAACATTACCAATTATTGTTCTTAATCCTGAAGTAAATGGTTTTGATGAATTATTTACTTACGAGCTTGAACCAGAAGTGTATAACTTCAGAGTACTCGAGGCGTTTATAAAAGAATCTGAGCGTAGGGGTATAACCAATTATCCGATCCATTTGAAAATTGATACAGGTATGCATCGTTTAGGTTTTCTTAGCGACGATATTCATAAATTAATAAACATACTGAAAGAACAAAAGGGATTAAGAGTAAATTCAATTTTTTCTCACTTGTCAGCAAGTGAGAGTTGGATCTTTGATGGCTTTACTCATCAACAAATTAACAGTTTCCGGTATGTTGCAGATACAATAGAAAAAGAATTAAACTATACCGTAAGTAAACATATCCTTAATTCAGCAGGTATTGAGCGATTTCATGATTATGAATGGGATATGGCGAGATTAGGTATTGGTTTGTACGGAATTAGCCCAAGTAATTTAAAAGGACTAAAAAATGTTTCTACTCTGAAAAGTACAATACTTCAAATAAAGAATATACCTCAAGAAGAGACAGTAGGATATGGGCGAAAAGAAAAGCTAGATCATGATGCACGTATTGCAACAATACGTTTTGGATATGCAGATGGTTTAGACAGGAAGTTCGGTAACCGTGTTGGTAAAGTCCTAATAAATGGTGAATATGCACCTATAGTGGGAAATGTTTGTATGGATCTAACAATGGTTGATGTAACCGATATTAAAGCAGAAGAAGGTGATGTTGCAATTATATTCGGAGAACAACTGCCAGTAATTGATCTTGCCGAAAGCATAGGTACTATACCATATGAAATACTAACTTCTGTTTTACCTCGTGTTAAAAGAGTTTACGTTAAAGAATAATTTAAATA
>CAZSBA010000144.1:0-3562 GCA_964605035.1 uncultured Proteiniphilum sp.
ACTAACTGTTGGTTTAAAATAAAGTTTGATCAAAATGAAGCGACAAAGGCTTATCTTACGTTAAATTTAAAGAACCCGTTTTGAAAAAAGTTTGATCAAAACGGGTTCTTTCTTTATGAAGTATTACACTATTTTTATAAAAAAGTTTGATAATTCTCTACTGTATTCTTCAAAACAGTACCCAATTACGAAAGTTCTTATTTTGATAATAACCCCATTATTTCTCCTTCATCATTAATCAACCCCTTAATTTTAGCTGTTGATCTTCAATGAAATATATACAATCTGCTACACAATCAATAAACCTGCGATCATGTGATACGAAGATAATAGTGCCTTTATATGCTGTAATAAATCTTTCTAACGCTTCAATAGCATAGATATCTAAAAAATTGGTTGGTTCATCTAACAATAAAATATTATACTCTCCTAAAAATAATTGACATAATTGTAGACGAATCGCTTCACCACCACTTAATGATTTTACACTTTTTAATATATCTGTGCCGACAAACAACATGGAATGTAGAACGCTTCGTAAAAATCTCTCATCGTATTCAGAACGATTTTTCAGAAATTCCAATACCGTTTCATCCCTTGTATATTGATAGCTCATTTGACGAAAGTATCCAATTTTTGCTTTTGGTGAAATTGTTAAACCGGGCGCATTGATAGCAATATGGTGGAGTAAAGTACTTTTGCCAGCACCATTTTTACCCGAAATTGCAATTTTTTTACCAAGCGGCATTTGAAAACTTACTTCATTTAATAATACTTTGTTATCCACTTGAAGAGTAAATCGGTCTGCCATTATCGGAAATTTATTATGCAGCTCTAAATTTCTCGATTGATGGAAGTTTATTTGCCTATCCTCTTTTACAGCATCGACTTCCTGAAGTTTTTCCATTCGTTGCTCAATGGCCTTTGCTGCACGCTGCATAGCTTTTTGGCTCGTACCTTTGGATTTTGTCATAAAGGACTTATCCGGCTTTGCATTCGCATCTTTTTTTGACAATCGACCTGCTTGTGCAACTTTTTCAGCTTTCTTCATTTTTTCTTGTGCTGCTTTTTCTAGCCTGCTCTTTTCTTTTATGAACTGTTCATGTGCTTGACTCTGCTGTTCACGTTCTAACTTCTTTTGTGCCATGTAGTCGCTGTAATTTCCTGAATAGATTCGTACCTTACCTTCATGAACTTCCCAAATTGTCGTAACTAGTTCATCTAATACAGAACGGTCATGACTAATTAATACAAGCGCTCCGTAGTAATACCTAAGTTCATCGAGCAAAAACGAAATCCCCTCTTGGTCTAAGTGAGTAGTCGGCTCATCAATTAATAAAGCTTCATAATAATGAGTAAACAATTTAGCGAGTTTCATCCTTGTTTGTTCCCCACCGCTTAGCTGATTAGAGTCTTTTGGTACGTCTAATTTTCCAAGTAACACTGGATCAGCATCACGTACTGATGGAGTTTCAAGTTGCTCAAAATAGCCATTCTCAACAAGCCGATTCACCTTTCCCGTTGTTGGCTTAATGATACCCGCCAGTAATTTTAGTAACGTGCTTTTACCTGCACCATTTTTACCGACTATGCCGATACGGTCAAATTGGTGTACAGCTAATCTTTCAATCTTTAAAACCTCTTTATCTAGATATGTCACTTCTACATTTTCTAATTCAAAACAGATTTGTTCCATCTTTCGCTACCCCCGAAATATTTTTATTCCGTATCGATAGCTAGAATCGATACGAGCCTCTTTCTCAAAACCAAGCTCGTATCAAAAGAATAGTAAAAATTGCATGAAATTCCCCTCCTATTTTGCTTTCCTTACGATAACAGCATTTAATACAATTAATATACCTGTAATCAAAAATAATACGGCCACATTTGTTAAGTGGATCAGAACCCCAGCAAATGCGTAACCCAACGGTGTTGCAAGTAATGCCAAACTTCCAACAAAACTAAACACTCTCCCAAGTAAATGAGGTTCAATTTCGGTTTGGATAAGAGCATAAAACGGAGCTGAAAATAATGGACCAGACAATCCCACTAGACCAGCCATTACGATAAATCCATAGAATAAAGTTGATGGAAGTGTGCCAGAAATGAATAAGGCAATCCCCATCAGTATCATTCCGCTAACAATGAGTTTCAATTTTTCAAATCGATCTCCGAAAATCCCCATTAATATACCACCAAAGATGAGGCCAACAGCAAAAACAATTTCGATTATTCCAGCTTCAACTACGCCCTTCTCGAAATGATTTCGTGTCATAAGCGGAAAGTAAGTGCCTAGCGGAATATACAGCACCGAAACAATCGTAATCGTGACTGTTAACCTTAATAAAACAGGATGTTTTACAAGTGCATGATATCCTTCTTTCATATCGCTGATAAAACTAGAAGAATCAACAGTTTCTGAACTCTGTACATTTGGAATGTGAATAAATAGCAAAATACTACTAGCAATTACTGCCCCAAAGACATCTAGTAATAGAACCCACTCAACGGAGCTTATCGCTAGTAATGACATCCCCGCTGCTGGACCAACAATATTTGATATAGAAGCCACTGTCTGTCCCCATCCAGAAACTTTTGTCAAATGCTCTTTTGGGGCTATTAGTGGAATAGACGCTTGCATAGCCGGCATATGGAATGCAGTTGCTAATGAACGAACGATCAATACAATTATCACCAATATAATACTCGGATCATAAAAATACATTGATACAAATAAAGCTAAACTTCCAAGTGCAACCGTCATATCTGCAATTATCATAATCACTTTTCGTGAATAACGATCAGTAATAGTTCCTGCAAAAGGACCTAACAATGCTTGTGGCATAAATCCAGCCAGTCCTGCTAATGTTAAAATCAGTGGAGAACCTCCTGATGTATCTGTTAACCACCAAATGATACTAAATTGAACAGCAGCACTGCTTAATAGTGAAAAGAACTGCCCTGTAAAAATCGCAATAAATTTCCGTTTCCAATTCATATTATCCATTTTCCCTACCTCCAAATAATAAAAAAATCACAAGCATCTGCTTGTGATTTTAGAGTAAAGGGAAAGAGATCCATCCTTATTTTTTGTGACTTGTAGAAAGTCATCACTAAACATACCTAGCTCTAGCATGAGCATGGCTAAGAAAGTGAAAAAGATAAAAATAAAGAAAGGCAGAACAAGTCGCCTTTCTCATCATAACATCTTTCCATCCCAAATAAATCAAACAGTATATTGCCTACATCAAAATAGTTAGACAAACCACAAGTATGGATTGGGTGGATTTTTGAAATGAAGATTATTAAAAAAGGACAGACTACTCCCGTTTACTCTGTAAATACAAACAGAGCCTTTGAACGTATTTAATTACTTGTTCAAAGATAGGGAACGTAGTCTCATAGAATGTGTCATTTTTAATAATCCTCCTAATAGTTTATAAAATACATTAGTAATTATATATTTTTAATAAAAAAAGTCAAGTTAACTAAGACTATTTTTCTTGCACTGTACTGAATACCCTTTGGCATAAATACCAATATTTCAAAACTTAATATATAT
>CAZSBA010000145.1:0-3541 GCA_964605035.1 uncultured Proteiniphilum sp.
TGATACAGCTGCAGCAGCGAATAATATTCCTAAAGTGAGTATAATTTTTTTCATAATTATTTCTTTTTTTGTTAGACTCCTAAAATACAAAAAATATTAACACTGTGGGTGTTTTTTTTCATTACACCATTTTGAAAACACTCTTGATTTAAAAGCAACAAAATTAAGATTCATCTATTTCTGCGAAAAGTGAGCTTTATCCTAGTCAATAGTTTATGTAAAGGCATTAACATAAAATGTTGAGGAGAGAGGGAAATCATAGATAAAGAACGATGTACTGCACGTTTAAAGGAATGCCATCGACCACTCCATACACCTGGCGGACGTTTTTTGCCATCATGATATCTTCCAAAATGACCTCCTCCTAAGAGATCTTCCATAACTACATCTACAAATTTATTGTCATAGTCAGGCGGTATAGGGAAAATTTCTGATGGAACACCTAAGTGTTTAACTGCAGCAGCAGCGAATATGGCTGCCGGCCTACGTAATGCTAAACGATCAAAGAGTCTTTCTGCTTCTGCAAAATTAATGTTCTCTTTATTATTTAAAAGTAAAAGAATCCAGTCGCTAAACTGTCGAGTGCTTACACCAGCATGTATAAAATGATGAAAAAGGTGTATAAATAAATAACAGGCATTAAATGTGGGAGGCAATAACATTACCTCGATCCCATTAAAAATTACCTTTTCCCAACTATTGTTAGATATAAGTCTGCTCTCCTCTTCTAGATAAATACGGTTGTACTTACTACGTTCAAAAGTAGCCATCACTCTATGGTTTTCTATATGAATGCTCTGCCAGTCGAATCCCATATGTTTAACCGACTCCTGCTCTCTTGGCAATTCTTGCTCAAACACCCACTTGTTTGCTTTATCATAATCTTCTTCTTGCAAGAAAAACAGATCTATATCACCTGGTGTACGATAAAGTGGTACTGGGTAATTAAGAGCTACACCTTGTCCTTTCAATAGTATTGTTTGACATTTCTTTGAGTTATAAATTTCAGTAATTTCTGCAAGAATAGAATTAAAATACTCATTCTTTTTTCTTATTTGCTCTTGCTGCAAAACTAACTTCATCCTTATTGAACGGGGAGGTAACAAATGCTCAGGTAAAGAGAGTATACTTTCAGCAACTACTGCACTGGTTCGTTGTTTATCTGAAAGTGCGGAAACTTTCTGCCATAGATTATCTTGCAAATCTACAAAAATATCATCGTGTAAAGGTCGCCTTAAAATAGCAACACTGAGTAATTCTAAATATATTTTCTCAATATTATTCATCATCAGAATTAATATGCGTAATTCTAATTTTTCTATATCTTCCAGGTGGAATTCCATTCTTTTTTTTAAAGGCTCTGTAAAAGGAACTGCTACCTGTGAATCCAGATTCGAAAGCTATTTCTTCTAATGAAAGAAAAGGTTCTTTTGTTGAAGATAGTAACTCTTCGGCATTTTTTACTCTATATTCATTCACGAAGTCTGAAAAATTAAGACTTGTGCGATTATGAATAAGTCTAGAAATATATGTGCGATTTGTTCCAAGGCGCAATGCTACATCAATCATTTTAAGTTCAGGATCTTTATATATTTTCGTTGTATCAAATAAGTCCTTGATCCGTAAAAAAAGTCGATCATATTCAGGACCAACCATGTTATCTCTAACTGTTTCATCAGTGCTTTCCTCTAATTCTACTATTGACGGTTCTTTAATTAATTCTCTTATAGAAAATCTCTGTTTATATCCAACATAACTTATTCCAAATAGTACAATTGAATGAGCTAATGAAATTAAGTAAAGGAGATATGGGTGATCAGTAAAATAGTCTTTACCTAATAAATTAGAAATACTAGATATTATTGAAGCTAAAACAAAAAATATAAGAATCGTTTTTATCTTATTCAACTCTCTATTTTCTACATTTGAATAGAATGCATAAACCCTCTTATTAAAACTATTTATCAATCGAAGTCCAAAAAACAGCGTGAGAAATACCTGAATACCAAAAATAATTTTGAAGAGGTTTATTCTAAGTATTTGTAGATTTATCAAATGGGTATTTTCACCTACAGATATCTTATTACGATATAGTATCTCGTGAATAAAGGCTTCAACCTCATCTGGGTTCATGAGCCTATATAGGGTAAAGGTGAAAACTGAAAGTAGTATTGCGGGGAGTAAAATCCATATCCACTTAAAATTTATGCTCTTATCAACTGTAAGAAGCCGTATATAATAATAATAAAGTGGAAAAACTGAGAGAGATGTAAAGACCCAAACAAATTCTAATATTCTGTAGACTTCATAATTGTGATTAAAATAGAACCAGTGAATCACATAATTGACAAAAGCAACTCCCAAGAATGCAATCAGAAATCGTTTATGCAAATTATATGTTTTACCATCAACAAGAAATACAATAAGCCAGAACAAAATAACAAAAGATGGTAGTATTGTAAAAATATGGTATATCATATATATGCTAAAATATAATCGCAACTAACATATTTGTAAAAATAGTAAATTTTTACATTTTAAGAAATTTAAATTCACTTAACTAAGGTGCATTTAACATAAAGCGCTTTAATTACTTAATCTTTCAACGTTTAGTGTAATTAAATAAATGGAAAATAACAGATAAATCTTTCTGGTATTGAGAAGTAGCTTACACCATCAATTGTGGGACATTGAAACTATTTTCAATATATTCTTCAAATTTTACAGGGATTTCATCCATAATAGCAAAAAGTTCTTCGAGGGTGTTAGCACGAAGCATAGCAATTCGAGTGGGCTTAAAATCTGGTATCCCTTTAAACAATGGTGTAGCGGCAAGATGACGGCGCATATGAAGAATCCCTCTCACTTCATCTAGTCTTTCAATACTTCCTTGAACCTGCTGCTTTAATACGTCTAGATACCACATGAATGGTCTCATTTGCATATCCACACCTGTGTTTAGAAAATGTTTTATCTCTTCGAAGATCCATGGGGCACCAATACTACCTCTGCCAATCATAATAGCGTCAACACCTGTTTCGTCAAAACGCTGTTTTGTAATCTCTGGAGTGGTTACATCACCATTTCCAATAATAGGTATATGCATACGATGGTTGTTCTTTACCTCCCTAATTAGAGACCAGTCGGCATCACCTTTATACATCTGAGAACGAGTACGGCCATGAATTGTGAGTGCTACAATACCACAATCTTGAAGTTTTTCTGCAAGAGAGACAATAATTTTTGAATCATCATCCCAACCAAGACGGGTTTTTACTGATACGGGTTTATTTACAGCTTTGACTACTTTCTCAGTTATCTCAAGCATTAAATCGGGTGTGCGCATAATACCAGATCCGGCTCCTTTTCCTGCAATCTTTCTTACAGGGCAACCAAAATTGATATCAATAATATCAGGGTTAGCATCTTCACATATTTTGGCTGCCTCTACCATTGTATCGGGATCACTACCATATATTTGTATCCCTATAGGTCGTTCTTCTTCGCTAAAGAGAATCTTCTTCTTGGTTTTTTTTATCTC
>CAZSBA010000146.1:0-3457 GCA_964605035.1 uncultured Proteiniphilum sp.
TCATAAATTATTTTGCAGTATATCCACCGTCAATAAATAAATTTATCCCGGTAACCCATTTTGATGCATCTGACAGAAGATATATACATGCATTGGCTACGTCCTCTGTTTCTCCAAGTCCAAGCAGATGCATATTTTCTATTGCTTCTCTTTTTGCTTTATCTGTTATATGCGGAAGATTTTCATTTATGGGTGTAACAATTACTCCTGGTGAAACCGTATTGACTCGGATTTTTTTGGTTGCTAGTTCACACGCCAATGACTTAGCACCCGATTGTAGAGCACCTTTTGTCATGGCGTAAAGAGACTTACCTTTCTCACCATAAGAACCCATAACGGAGGAGAAAAAGACTACGCTACCCCCCTCTTTAGAAAAATGTCCCATCTTACAAACTTCACGTGTAAGCATAAAAGCAGAATAAACATTATTTTTAAAAAACTCTTGCAGCTGTTTACCAGTCACCGATTTCATCAACAAGGTTGTTGAAATACCGGCCACATTTAACAAACCATCTATTCTTCCATTATCAGACACAATTTTATTCACTAACTCTTTCACATCATCTTCCTGTGTCAGATCAATCACATAAGCCTTATGCCCGGAATCATCCATTTTAGACAATGTTTGTTTTAACCTTTCTTCATTGCGACCTAATATTGATACTTTAGCTCCCATTGCTGAACAGCTAATGGCACACTGTTGACCAATTCCGGAAGAAGCTCCGCTAATTACTATATGTTTACCATCAAGTCTAAAGGGATTCATACCTCAACAATATCACTAATTTGAAGATCTACAAACGGCACTACAGCTGTTGCCCATGTCATACCTACCCCAAACGCGCTCATCAATAAGCTTTTCTCTCCAGCCATTTTATCTTTCAGTTCACTCACGATGGTCAATGGGACAGATACAGAAGAAGTATTTCCAAATTTCTCAATTGTAGAAGGAATTTTTGAGGTATCTAATTTTAATTTCTTTGCAACATGAGAGTTTATGAAATTGTTGGCTTGATGAAAGATTATGTAATCAAAACTATCCTTGTCTCTTTTCGAGTACTCAAGTGTATTTTTAATATCTCTTGGAACTTCTCTGTTGACAAAGGTAAATACATCTCCCCCATTCATATAACCATGCTCTTCTGAACGTATGTTGCCATACTCGTCAACTACTTTTTCTTTCAAAGTCTCAGGTGTACTTGGATTTCGATATCCACCGGCATTAATCTTTATAAGATTCTCTCTTGAACCGTCAGAATTCAAAGAAAATGTACTTTCTCCAAATTTATTATCCCTTTCAACAAGTGCTGCTACACCTGCATCGCCAAATATAAAGGCAGTTCTGCGATCTTTGGCTGAATAAACTCTTGAACGAGTTTCTCCATCCAGGATAAGCGCTTTTCTTAAACCTGAATTTTCCATCATTGCATAAACAACAGACATACCGTAAATAAAGGCAGAACAACCCAAATTGATATCAAATGCAATTGTTGAATTTGGCAATCCCAATCTGTGTTGTAATATAATAGAAGTTGCCGGCATTCTGTAATCAGGTGTCTGTGAAATAAAAACGAGTAAATCAATTTCTGACCGGTCAATATCATTATCTATGATCAGCTTTTCAGCAGCAGCATAGCATAAATCAGAGGAACATGTTTCGGCATCTGCAAATCTCCTTTCAAACACTCCAATTTTGTCAACAACCTCTCTAACTTCATCAGCAGGAAAGAACTCAGTGTATTCGTAGTTATTAATAACACGTTTAGGTACCGCAGCAGATAATGCAGTAATGCCAACACCATTATAAGTTATAAAAGACATAACTATTTCTTTGTTACATTATATAAGTCTTCAATTGTCTTTAGCGTTTTAAATTCGGCCTCCTCCATCTGAATTTCATACTCTTCATCCAAGAATGCAATTACAGACAAATATGCTAACGAGTCCCATTCATCATAATCACGAAAAAGATCCGATTCATTAACTTCACGATCTTCAATTTCCAAGACTTCTTTTATTTTTTCAATAAATTCATTCATATCCATATCATTTATTCTTATTAATCGATCTAAATTTTTTTATAATATTATTCTTCTAAAAATACTCAAATTCTTAAAATTTTTGCAGGATTTCCGAAATAAGTCATTCCATCTTTTGTATTTCTAATAACAGTACTTCCGGTTCCAATCCTGGTATTGCATCCAATAGTTAAACCCTGAAGCACCAAAGATCTTACGCCGAAGAAGTTATTATTTCCTATAGTTGTTTCTCCGGACACTCTCACTTCTGGTTGCATCACATTAAAATTACCTACTTTCACATCATGACCCAGTGAAACACCTCCATTGAGCAAATTAAAATCACCGATCTCTACATCACAGCTCAACCGGCAATTGTGACAAATAACATTACCCTGTCCCAATCTTAATGAGTTTTTGTCAAACATCAACACATTAGGTGCAATAATATTTGGGAATTTTACATTCTGGTTTGTAATCCCTGATACTAATTTAAAAAGAATCGCAGGGGAAGCAATTGCCATTACAACATCCAATTCAGATTCCCATTTGTTCAATTCTTCAATACCTCCAAGCACTTTTCCATAACGATTACTGGATCCGGGAGCAACACCATCATCAAAAAAACCAATAATATTCCATTTTGGATTTACCAGATTAATAGTTTGAATAATTGAGGCAATTTCCCGGCCAAAACCTCCAAATCCGTATATTGCAACATTGTCCATAAGGTGAATTGATTATTTATGATGTTTTAAAAACCTTGCCGGATTACCAACATAGACTGTATTATCCGGAACATCTTTTACTACAACTGCTCCAGCACCAACTATGCAGTTTTTCCCTATTTTGATATCTGGAATAATTACTGAACCTGCTCCTATCCATGTACACTCACCAACTTGAACGTTACCACATAGAGTTGAATTTGGAGCGATGTGTACATAATCAGATAATTTACATTCATGTCCAACTGTTGCTCCTGTATTAATTATACAATGTTTGCCAATTATTGCTTCAGCTTGAATTATTGAGCCTTGAATAACAATGCTCCCAGTACCAATCATGGCACGTTTGGATACAATAGCTGATGGATGTATCAACGCATCAGGATATTTATAATCTAATTTTTCAGCAATATCTTTTCTAGTTTTATTATTACCGATAGAGATTAAAAATATATGTTTCTTGTCAATTGAATTAAGAGTATCGTTTTTATAGACCTTATATCCCATTATCTCACTCAACTCTTCGTTGTCATCAATAATACCACCAATTTCAAATTCAAGTGATTCAAGAATATCGATAACTACCTTGGCATGCCCACCTGCACCATACAAATATATCATATCAATTATGTCCGTTAAATGCTTCTGTTGTAACGCTTCCTTCTTTAGATATACCCTCTCTAATAAATACTTTTTTGATGGTCAATAATA
>CAZSBA010000147.1:0-3448 GCA_964605035.1 uncultured Proteiniphilum sp.
TATGTATCTAAATATATCGGTCGGTTGCAGAATTTCAACGAATGAAAAACAAGCTGTAAATATCTCTATTGGCTATGCGAGCGAGAAACTTGAATTCGAAACATTTAACAAGTTTAGCAGTTCACATGACATGAGTTATACACGTAATTCTCGTGTGCAAAATGCAGAATGCGTAAGCTTGAGAGTTGGCTATGAATTTTAATTTTTAAAATCATAAGAACATGAAAAAGTTATTTGTTTTTGCTATGATTATTGCCTTATCTGTTCCAACTATGGCACAACGTAAGACTAAAATTGTAGAAACGCCTTCCATGCAGATTCAAGATGAAGGTATGGTATTGAAGAGAAAAGTGGCAATTGGCCGTTTTTCCAATGAAACTCAGTATGCCAAAGGCATTTTCTACGACAAAGAGAATGACCCAATGGGGAAACAAGCTCTGGATATTCTTTCTGCTAAGCTTGCTTCTTCTGGTAAGTTCCTATTACTAGAGAGAAGTGATCTTGCTGCCTTATTAGAAGAGTGTCAAAAAGGAGAAAAAGGTTCTGCAGCTATTGGAGCTGATTACATGATTATCGGATCTATTACCGAATTTGGGCGTAAAAATACTGGTAAAAATGGTGTATTTTCATCACAAAAAACTCAGTCTGTTGAAGCAGCTGTTGCTATTCGGTTAATAGATGTATCAACTGGATTGATAATCTATTCTGATGAAGCGAAAGGTTCAGCAGAACTAACTACCAAAACCACAATGGGCGTAGGTGGTCAAGCCAGTTATGATGCTACATTGAGTGATAAAGCAATTTCTGAGGCAATCGGACAGTTGGTAGAAAATATCATAAATAAATGCACTAACAGTCCATGGAAAACTTTCTTCCTTTCATATGATTCCGATGCCGTTCTAATTGCCGGTGGCAAAAGTCAGGGAATCAAAGAAGGAATAACATTCTCTGTTATGACTAAAGGAAAGAAAGTGAAAAATCCTCAGACAGGTATTATGATTACTCTTCCTGGAAAAAGTGTAGGACAAGCCAAAGTGATTTCAACTGGTGGCGATACACCTGAGACAGAATACTCATTTGTAGAAGTAACCACTTCTGAAAGTATCAATTCATCAAATATGGAAAACTATATAATTGAAGATGTAAAATGAAAAAGTTACTCTATTTATTAACATTGCCTTTAATACTATTGAGCTGCAAGGCAAACTTTCCTGTTGCACAAGAGTCAGGAAAAGAAGACATGGCATATTTACTGTTTATCAGTTCCAGTCAATACGCCGGAAAAAATGTACAAGTAACGATTGATGAAGGTCAACCTTTTATCGCACGAGTTGTCAAAGCTAAAAAGTCCAACCGCCGAGGAACACAATACGGTATCGCACCAGGATCCCGAACCTTGACAGTAAGTTGCGATGGAAAACAACTCTATGAAAAAAAGATATTTGTCTCTACCCAAGAAGTCAAACAAATAATACTACCCTAATGAAAAAGTTATTTTTTGCAATCGTTGCAGCATTGGCCTTGTCATCCTGCAATACCACTCAATCTTTGTATTCATGGCATGATTATGAAGATGCAACCTATCAGTACAGTAAAAAAACGACGGGAGAACTTCAAGTCAAAATGCTGGAACAGTACAAAAAGGTGATTGAAAAGCAAAAAGGTACACGAGGCACTATTCCTCCAGGACTCTATGCTGAATATGGCTATCAATTGTGTAAATCCGGTAAGCAAGCAGAAGGATTGGATTTTATGAAAAAAGAGATAGCTCTTTATCCTGAATCAGAAAAATACATATCACGTATCATTAAACAGTTAGAAAAATGAAAAAATATATATTATTCGCATTAGTTGTGGTCGCAATGTTTTCTTCCTGTAGCACTCCAATGACCATGGGCAAACAATATCCAGCTATGTATGAGGAGAAACCACTTACAATTGCCATCATGCCGCCAATCAATCAAACGACACATGCAGAAGCAAAGGATTATTTCTACACCACTCTGTATATGCCTCTGTGTGAGAAAGGTTATTATGTATTTTCTCCCTATTTAACCATGGAAATGTTTCAACAGGAAAGTGCCTATGATGCAGAGCAATTTATAGAAGGAGACATTAGTATTTTCCAAAACATTTTGGGTGCAGACGCTGCCATGTTTACCATCATCAAAGATTGGAGACGAAACAATGTAGGTGGCAAATTAACCGTAAATGTAGAATACATACTTCGCTCTACCAAAACAGGTCAGACTTTATATACAAGAGAAGGCCAGATTAAAGTTGATACAAGCATTAGCGGTGGTGGCGGTGGATTCGGATCTCTGGTTGGTATGATTGCAACGGCTGTAAACACTGCTGCTACAGACAAAGTAATTGCTGGTAGAAAATGTAATGCTTTTGTTCTTTCTGATCTTCCGGCTGGAAAATACTCTACTTGGTTCGAAAAAGATGCTACTAATCAGGCAGGGAAAAAAACTATAAAAGCAACGATTAAATAACAAACGAATTAATACAAAACGAGTTGGTGTTTTTTTTCATACTTATTTTGTATTACAAATGATGCAATGTTATAGTTAGATTTGGAACAGTAGTAGTAAATGATTTATCCGATAATGTTGTGGCAGGGCCCCTACTGCTACAACATTATTTTCTATAATGAAAATACTCAATATTATCTTAATAATTAATGGAATTAGCACCTATCATCATTTTTGCATTTAACCGTCCAGATGCGTTAAAAAACACAGTTTATTCGCTTCTGCAAAACGAAGAAGCACAGAAATCGGAACTTTTTATCTTTGTGGATGGAGCGCGAAATCAGAAAGAAGGAGAGTTCGCTAAGGTAGAAGCTGTGCAGACTTATGTAAAATCAATAGTCGGTTTCAAAAAAGTGACACACACTTTTTCTGAAGGAAATAAAGGATTAGGAAAGTCCATCATTGAAGGAGTAGCAAAAGTTATTAATCAGTATGGTAAAGCCATTGTATTGGAAGATGATTTAGTTTTTGCACAAAACTTTCTTTCCTTTATGAATCAAGGATTAAGTTTATATGAAAAAGAGCAAAAAGTGTTCTCAATTTGTGGATATACCAATAAAATAAAAGTTCCTAAGAATTATGTGTATGATGCCTATTTTTGCACCCGTAGCAGCTCATGGGGCTGGGCTACGTGGGCTGATCGATGGAATAGCGTAGATTGGGAGTTAAAAGATTGGGACAAATATGCTAAAATGGGACATGCCTTCAATCAATGGGGAGGATCGGATTGCTTTCAGATGCTACGTTCCGTAAAAGAAGGTTGGGGAGATTCTTGGGCTATTCGTTTTGGTTTTTCTCAATTTCTTCAAGACAAACTGTCTCTTTTCCCAATTATTAGTAAAGTAAAGAATGACGGTTTTGATGGTGAAGGAACAAATTGTAAAAAGTGGAGCCGATTCAAATACATATTT
>CAZSBA010000148.1:0-3394 GCA_964605035.1 uncultured Proteiniphilum sp.
ATTGCCATCATGCTCAGGTTTAATTTTCGTTTGTTCTTTTTAAACATCTCTCTTGTTTTAGGGTTTTTGAAAATTATTTATTGAGGCAAACGAACTTTGACAAAGCTCGCTCATCTTTTTTATTTATAAGTAATATTATGCACAGGGATGTGTAAAGTAGTTTTTAATAATTAGTTAGATTGAATCAACAAAATGGCTTGTTATGGTAAATTTGATTTCATTTCATTAATAAAAGTCAAAACTACACTTAGAAAATTTTATAACAAAAAGTTTGTAGTTGACAATTACCAAATTAAGGTTGACTTTTACTATATTTGCAAAAATTAAAACCAATTAATAATAAGATATGAGTAAAACACACATTGGACAAAACGTGCAAAGAGTACGTGTGTACTTAGGTGTAAAGCAGGATGCTCTTGCCGATGAACTTGGAATAACACAACAGGAGGTGTCAAAAATTGAAAAACAGGAGTTTATAGATGAACGTATGTTGCTGAATATTGCCGATGTATTGTGTATATCGCCAGAGGTAATAAGAAATTTTGATTTAGAGAGAGCTATTAAAAATATTTGTAACAGCGACTATGAGGCGACCGTATTAGGTAGAAAATCCGAAAACGAAGATGAGTTGCAGTTAAAGATGGTGGAAAAGATATTTGAGCTTTATGAACGATTGTTAAAAAGCGAGAGAGAAAAGATTGAACTTCTGACATTGAAAAAAAATAATTAATATGCATACTGGTAAAAAGATTGAACGTGTAAGGCTACTTAGAGGTATAACACAGTCTGAACTGGGGGAGAAGCTAGGCATCACAAAGCAGGCTGTTTCTAAAATGGAACGCTCACAAAAGATGGATGAAGACAAGATGAGGCAGGTGCTTGGAGTGCTGGGCATGGATACATCTGATTTTGAATGTAAGGACGATTTACGTGACTGTGCCCGTAACGACAATTATATAAGACGGGCACAGCTATTATACGAGGAGCTGATTAGAATTGAAAAAGAGAACTTTGAAAACATGTTCAGAACAAAAAGTATTGGAATAAGTGTTGACAATAGAATAAGTAAAAACATAAGAAGATATAAGATTTAATTTTTTTAATTTTCATGAATAATAAACTAAAAATGAGACTATTTTTAATTGCAATTACGTTGTTTTTTATCTCTTGTAGTTCAAGAGAAGTGGTATCTGTTAATAAGGATGCTAAGTGGGATAACTTTGTTTATCCAACCATTAATTTTGTAAATAATGCCGAAGGTACCGAGGGTTGGGACATTTATAACAGAATTGTGCCAAATCCGGAAGAGTTGATTAACGAGAGTATTCTTGGAGTGGTGAAGACTCTATACTGGAGTACTGCGGACAGCATTCCGGGTATCAGAAAGATTAATTACTCTTTTGATGATAGAGAGGGCATATCTGCTAAAGGTGGTGGTGTGCCTGAGATTAGTATATTTTATAGTAGCCGCTGGGTAGAGCATTCTGCCAAAAATGGAGGCGATGATAAGGTGTTGTACGAAACCGAGGGTGTGTTGTATCATGAGTTGGTGCATGGTTATCAGTTAGAGCCACAAGGTGTTGGCTCATATGGCACAAACAAGGTGTTTTTTGCCTTTATTGAAGGGATGGCCGATGCAGTGAGAGCACACAATGGCTATTTTCCTGCAGAGAACAGAAGGCCGGGAGGTCACTGGTTGGATGGATATCAAACTACAGGATTCTTTTTACAGTGGTTAACAACAAAAGATAGTGATTTCTTAAGAAAGTTCAATAAATCAGCTTTGGAGGTTGTGCCTTGGAGTTTTGATGGAGCAGTAAAGAAAGTATTAGGAGATGAGTTTTCAATAGATGGTCTTTGGGAAGAATATCAATTGTTCTTAAAGCAATAAAAGATAGTATATTAAAAAACGGGGGTATCAAATATTGATATCCCCGTTTTCAATTTATTACAATCTGCTTAGATTATTATTTATATACAGATTGTTTTTATTGCCTGTTATTACTCAAGTTTTAATCCATACAGTGTCCATTCTGATAGCTGGAATAAGTTGCTACCATTGTTGTTTAAAATATTGAGTCTGTAGTACTGATACATTGTGTCGTTGTCAACGTCAAATCTTGATTCAGCATTTCTACCACCAAAGGCCATATTTCTGCGTTCATCTAATATTACCCAGTTTTCGCCATCGGTTGAAGCCTCTAGATTCCAGTCTTTTGGATCTCTTTCAGGTGCATCATTACCCGATACAAGTGTGTATCGTTTAACAATCTGCGGTTCGTTGGTTATAAACTTTATCCAAGTTTGTCTGTTTCCTGTGAGATATTTAGAATTGTGGTTTCCGTCTGTAACCTTAGCAACACCTTCACCACCGGTTGTATTGAACTGGTCGGATGTTTGCCCACCTAATACTGTAACATTTATAATAATAGGCTGTACTTCAATATTTGCAACTCTTTCTAATTCAATCTCGTCAATTGAAGTCAAGTTACCCATAATTGGCCATACAGATGCTGTATAAGTAAAAGTGTAAGGCCCGGGAGGCAATAGATTAATACCAAGTCCTAAGTCGGCTATAGGCATAGTAAGCTCGTTTAAGGTAACATGCTCAATAGCTCCTGTAGTTGGATTGGTTTTTATCACCTGATCTGTTACATCAATTTCACCGTCGGCAGTGAATCCGCCAGGACCGGTTACCGAATAGTTGATCTTACCAGAAAAACGCATCATTACGTTGGATAAACCTAATAAGGTTATTACCTGATCCTGACCTTGAGTTTCAACTACAAGTGAAGGGGCCGTGAGAGTTTCTACAAAACTTTGTGAGATAGGAAATGCAGTAACTGATGTAGGTACCGAAATATTTCCTTTAGCATCTAAAGTATAAACAGTGAACTCATAACCAGTACCGGCTTGTAATCCATCTATAGATACCGAATCAACCAGAGTATCATAAATAACCTCTGTACTGTCGGGTCCGTAAACGACTTTAATTTTTTGGGACTTTTGGTCTATCGGATTGTCCCATGCCAGTACTACTCTTTCATACCCGGGGTAGACCCTCAGGCTGTCTATTCTTCCGGAGTAGTTATATTCTCCGAGATATTGTTTGAAATTATCATCCATGCTTTCACATGCGTAAAAGCCGATTATGGATGCTAATAGTATAGTAACTATATATCTTAGTTTCATATTTTTTAATAATTTTTTCATTAAACTATTCCCATCCCGGTATAGGACCTGTTAAAACTGTGGGATCTTCTATAATTGATCCATCGGCTTCAGTTCCGTAGAGTGTAATTTCAGACAAACATCCAGAGTTTCCACCACCAAACTGTTTGATACCTTTAAATCTTAGGTATCTGAACGGTTTTGTAAATCGTGGGCTTTCGGG
>CAZSBA010000149.1:0-3376 GCA_964605035.1 uncultured Proteiniphilum sp.
AGGAGGAAAATGAAGAAGACATTCATTTTTCTTCATAATAATGTTATGAAGAAATACGCTCTATGTTTCTACCATAACTCCCCTCTCTGAAGCCCTAGCCCAAATCAGGTATTTTGATTTGACAGCAGGTCAGCAGATCGTTCTTAGCCAAATGGAAAAACTCATTTGGAGAACGAGTTGCACCAGACCTACTAAAGTTTTCCAAAAAACAAAACTAAGTTAGGTCTAGCTCATGTCACTCGTTTCCCAAGAACGATGTTTCTTCGTGATTGGCTAGAAACGATCGGCCATAACTCTATCACACTATTTTTTAATAGTTTAAACAATATAATCAGGTAAAAAAGGGGGAATTCTTTGGAATTCCTTTTTTCAGGAGTAAAAATGAATATAGAAAAAATCAT
Organism: uncultured Proteiniphilum sp.; assembly: GCA_964605035.1. Taxonomy (GTDB): domain Bacteria; phylum Bacteroidota; class Bacteroidia; order Bacteroidales; family Dysgonomonadaceae; genus Proteiniphilum. The sequence goes on from CAZSBA010000149.1 coordinate 402, forward strand.
AGCAGAAAAATTAAAAATCTCAGAAAACCAAGTTCAAAAAACAGTAGAATTAATCGATGAAGGAAATACGATTCCTTTTATTTCCCGTTATCGAAAAGAAGTTACTGGAAATCTAACCGATACTGTACTTAGAGATCTAGAAGAAAATTTGACCTATCTTCGAAATCTTCAAAAAAGAAAAGAAGATGTTCTCCGCATTATCGAGGAACAGGGTAAGCTAACAGAAGAACTGAAAGCAGAGATTGAAAAAGCAGAAAAGCTCCAAGAAGTAGAAGACCTCTATCTTCCTTTTAAACAAAAGAAAAGAACAAGAGCCTCTCAAGCGAAAGAACGCGGCTTAGAACTTTTAAAAGAATATCTTTTTAATTTTGAAGACAAGACTAGAAAGATCGAAGAAGAAGCAGAAAAATACATAACAGAGGAAGTTCCAACAGTTAAAGCTGCTCTTCAAGGAGCGATGGATATCCTGGCTGAAGAAATCTCCGAGACGAAAGAATACAGGGATATCGTAAGAGCCGGTGCGAAAAAAGGCGGACTTCTTTGTGAAGGAGATCCATCGAAAGACGACGGCACTTATGAAATGTATTATGAATTCGCAGAAAGAATGAGATTTCTAAAACCTCATAGAATCTTAGCGATTTTCCGTGGAGAAAAAGAGGGAATTCTAAAACTGAAATTCGACTTCAACGATGCAGACAATATGTTCCAGATTTTAAAAAGCATCTGTTTGGACAGAGAAGATCCAGGGATGGAATATCTTCAAGCAACTGTTATCGACAGCTATAAGAGACTCCTTCGTCCTTCTATTGAAACGGAAGTGAAAAACGAATTAAAGGAGATGGCGGACAAATCATCTATCGAAATCTTCGGCGATAATCTAAGACCTTATCTTATGCAGCCGCCGATCAAAGATATGAATATCATAGGACTGGATCCGGGATATCGTACAGGATGCAAAACAGCTGTCGTATCCTCCTTTGGAGAAGTGTTGGACTATGGTGTAATCTATCCGGCAAAGCCTAAAGCAGACGTGGAAGGTTCGAAAAAGACACTTAAGAAATACATCGAAAAATATGATATCAATCTTATCGCCATAGGAAACGGAACGGCTTCCAGAGAAACAGAGCAGATGGTTGTGGAACTTTTATCAGAAGTTGGAAAGAAAGATTTATACTATGCCATCGTAAACGAAGCAGGGGCTTCTATCTATTCAGCATCGAAACTTGGAAACGACGAGTTTCCCGACTTAGATGTAACCATAAGAGGAGCGATCTCCATCGCAAGAAGAATTCAAGATCCATTAGCTGAACTTGTTAAAATCGAGCCTCAGCACATCGGAGTAGGACAATATCAGCATGATGTGAATCAAAAAGAACTTTCAGAAACCTTGGAAAAAATTGTCGAAGACTGTGTAAACTCAGTGGGAGTCGATATTAATACAGCATCTGTTGCATTATTAGGATATGTATCCGGAATTACGAAAACCACTGCGAAAAACATCTTGGAATATAAAAGAGAAAACGGACCTTTCTCTAGCCGTAAGGAAATAAAAAAAGTAAAAGGCATCGGACCAAAGGCCTTTACACAATGTGCCGGATTCTTGAGAATACCGGAAAGCAAAGAAGTTCTCGATCACACAGCAGTCCATCCTGAAAGTTATGACATCGCTGTGAAACTATTGGACCGAGATCTTGATAAAATAGATTATCAAAAAACAGCCGAAGAATTAGAAGTGGGTATACCAACTCTTCAAGATATCGTAGCGGAACTTAAAAAACCGGGACGAGATCCTAGAGATGAAATGCCGAAGCCGATTCTAAGAAGCGACGTTCTTTCTATCGAAGATCTTGAGGTGGGAATGGAGCTTCAAGGAACCGTTCGAAATGTTGTAGCCTTTGGAGCCTTTGTAGATATCGGTATAAAAAACGACGGACTTGTCCATATCTCCCAGCTCTCTGACCGCTTTATAAAAGACCCGAAAGAAGTAGTCAAAGTGTCCGATATTGTAAAAGTGAAGATTATCGATATCGATGTGGAAAGAGGAAAAGTGGGTCTTTCTATGAAGGGCTTAAAGGGAAAAAAGAGGAAGTAGGCGGGACTACTGCGCAACCCAGGCAGGATGCCTTTGGCACCTAGGCGCTAGGCAGGATCGCTTTGCGACCTAGGGAAAAAAACAGAGAAGAGGTGTATATATGAATCTTTTGGTTGGGTATAAGAAGTGTACGACTTGTAAAGGTATAGAAAAGCTCCTTCAGGAAAAGGGGATCGAATACGATTATCGTGAGATAGACAAAGAAAACCCGACAGCTTCTGAATTAAAAGAGTGGCACGAAAAGTCGGGTCTTCCGATTACAAAGTTTTTTAATACTTCAGGCATTCTCTATAGAGAACAAGGGCTTTCTGAAAAAAGGAAGTCTATGACAGAAGAAGAACAATACGAAGTTTTAGCGACAAACGGAATGCTTGTAAAAAGACCGATTTTGTTTTTAAAGGATGAAATTTTTGTAGGACCCCAAGTAAAAAAACATCTAGAAAGCCTTTAACAGTTCCCGAAAGGGAGCTGTTTTTTACGTTTAAGAGAGAAAAAGCGACGTTTAATGCAACTTTAAAGGAAACTTAAAAATCCATGTTACAATGAATAAAAGATAGAGAGGGTGAATTTACTGAAATGAAGAAAAAGGAAACAGGATTTAGGATAGAATAGTTTCAATTATTTTCTAAGAAAGAAGGATGGATTTATGAAAAAATCAACTTTAGTAAAGTACATGGTCGTATGTTCGATTGTAATGGCTGGTTTTCTAACAGGTTATAAAGTAATAGCAGCTCCAAAAGTGGAAACGGAAGAGGAAAAAAATACAAGAGGAGCTATAGAAGTCTATGCACTCATTGAAAATGAATTAAAAAAAGAAGGAACCAATACAAATGCTTAATTGCAATATCAAATGCATAAAAAATTTTAAAAACCTTTATAGACA
>CAZSBA010000150.1:0-3354 GCA_964605035.1 uncultured Proteiniphilum sp.
ACGTAGGTACATCTCAAGTACGTAACTGGCGTATGGAAGGTCGTATGCCACTGTTCACAATCCCTGGCACTTGATTGATTTAATAAAGCTGAACTGGGGAGCCATCGTCTGCTCCCCAGTTCTATCAAAATCGCGTCATGGCAACTCAAAGGGAGAATCATAGACCATGCCATCAATTAACCCGTTATCAAATGCACTGGGCAATTTATCACTCAACGCGAACCGTTCACTGCTTGATCCCAAACAGTATGAGGGATTTACCGTAAAAGTAGGGAAAGAAACCAGCCAAAACGGGGTATTGGGTGGCGTTCTAAGTCAGGATGATTATGATAAATTTAAAGAGATAGTAAAAGATATCAATGTTAAAGATGCCAGCCGCAATGATATGCTCACTCTTTACAGAGGGCTTATCGACGCAAAACTTCTGACTTACGAACAAGTCAATTTCGGATATATATCTGGCTCAGTAGAATTTGGCCCTGATGGCAAGGGGATAAATCAAGACGCAAAATACAATCAATGGGATTTTCAGCAAAAACAACTTCCCACATATGCCGGAAGTGAATTTAACGGGAGTCGTGGTGGCGCAATCAATTCCATGAAGCTCATCGCTGCTGTTGCAAATGCTTCACCAGTTACCGGGGCTACTGTAGCGAAAGAAACCTATTCTCCGCAAGATCGCAACTATTCAAGCGGTAATTCATCAAGCTACCAAGTCAATTTCTCTGAGCTGGCACAGCGCCTATCTCGTGGTGAAAGCATTGAAGAACTGAATGTTCCTAAAGATGTGGACATTGCTGAACTGATCAAGCAACTTGAACAAATGGCCCAAGCGCAACGTTCGGCAAAAGCCGTAGAGCCACAGGACTCAAGGGCAGTCTCACAAGGGTGACGGACGCATGAGCATCATCACATCGTCAACCGGCATCATGTCCGTACAGCCTGCGCAGACCATCACAACGGGCAGTGCGCAGTCTCCCCTTGGAAATACTCAGCCAGATGACGCAGGCTCTGTAAAAATTTCAATGGCTGGCCTTATGATGGCTGGGCAAGCCAACAAGAAAACATCAGGGAAATACGACGACATTGAAAATAGCGGCCTCCCCGATGAAGTGCAGCGCATTCTGAAAATGATCCGCGACCTTAAAGAAAAGCTCAAGGCTGAACAGGAAAAACTCCAACAGATCATGAACGATGCCAGCCTTAGCGACGAAACGCGACAGGTGAAAGTTGCGCAGAGCCAGGCAATGATCAATGCGCTATCTGGAGCGTTGGCAGATGCAAATCAAATGCTGGCAAAAGTTACCAAAGACCTTAACTTAAGCAAAGAAGATTTAGTGAAGGTGGCAGCGCTTGCAATGAAGTAATGATGCCCATTTCGATACGCCGAAGACCGAAGCCGCGCAGGTCAGGCTGGATATGAGCGTCCGGCTGGCGGTCATCCTCTACCGCAACGAGCAGGGCATCGTGGTTCCGCCCCAGGTTTTGGCGACGGACAATAACGGTTCAACTTATGTCATGTTCCGCGCCACAGCAGGCGCAACGCCAGCGAATGTTCCTGCCGTGCCTGGACAGGCGATCACCCAGGGCGTTGAGGTGCAAGGGTTGCAGGCAGGGTATGTTCTGGCGCCATGAGCACGACGAAAACTTACGCAAAAAAATGCAGAAAAAACAGCCAGGAAAGCTAAAGAATTCTCATTTACCGCCGTTAATTTAGATGTTCTTCCGCTGCCGGGGAGACCTGGCAGGTCAGGTACTTGCCTGAATGCTGAGGGACAAGCGCTGTAGAGATTATCAACCTTAAAAGGACATTTTATGAAACTCGCTAAACTGTTCGGAGCAGCCGCTCTCTTCGCGTCGATGGTCGCAACCGCCCACGCGGCCAATACTACTGTCACCGTTAAGGTGAAAAACTCCACCACCACCGAAGCAGCATACACTTACGAGTACTTCTCAGGTAGCGTCTCGCCGACGCCAGGCTCGATCCTGCCGTCCAATACAACAACTTTCTACCTGACCAGCGTTGCAGATACGGTTTCTGGCATGCGCTTCGTCTACGCTTCCGGCAACAAGAAATGCCGTTTTGCGGCATCGCACCAGGTCAACCCAAGCACCAAAGTACCGAGCTGGACCAAGACCGGCACCAGCATTGGCACCACTCGCGCCACCTGTAATGCCAACATCACTGCGGCCCAAGCTGGGCTTCCGTACAACTATACAGTCGAATTTGAAATCAAGTAATTCGGCATTTCTCTAGGCTCTCTGGCCGGGGATAGCTATGCTGTTATCTCCGGCTTTTGGAGTATTGCTATGAATATCACGATCAAATCCTATCAGGCGAGCATTCCCGCACAAGTGCCTGCCCAGGAAATACCGCGTTCGGACAACACTACAAAGTCCATCGCTGAAAACACCAACTCGAGCACTGCCGCAACCGTCTCAATATCCAGCTCCGCACAAGCCCGCTATATCCAGAGCAGCGCAACCGAGCGCCAAGCTGCCATGTCGCAAGGTGAATTAAAGCAGCTACACTCAAGTACATGGTCTGATATATACAATTTCAGCCAACTTCTCGGCAGCAAAAATTACAATAAAGATGATTTGCTACCACAAACAGATGATCCCGCACGATTGGAACTGGGAAAAAAATCTCTGGAATACGCCATTTCCCTTCATCAATCCCCCCCGGGGAATGCTTCTAACCCTTTTGCTGGAATGGCCCGAAATGATCTGAGTGCCGTGGTCTATGATGACTCCGGAACATACACCATGGCCGAGCGATATGCTGCCTCAGCAGAACTCCGCATGCAGGACGAGGCATATTTCTCCAGCCTGTCAGCCAAACTAACAAATGGTGGCGATAATCGTGATTTTTTCAAAAGCATTCTGGACTACTTCGATGATCTGCCTCCGGTAGAAAAGGCAGCCTACCCGGATGGTTACAGGGACAGCATCGACAGTCTGTATCAAGAACAGCTGGATCAATGGGGACCGCTCGCCCTAATCAAACAAGCAACCGAGGAAGACACCGAGAAACTCTCTGAAAGCATCTTCAAAGAAGGTCAGTCATCGCAGGAAATGCTGCAAGCCGTCCTGGAGAAAGCGATTGGGCTTTCTAAGGCACAATAAACCATGAACATCTCGATCAAATCTTATCAGACGAGCATTCCCGCAAAAGCGCCTGCTCAGGAAGGCTTGCGATCGGAGAACACTACAAAGTCCACTACTGAAAACACCAACTCAAGCACTGCCGCAACCGTTTCAATATCCAGTTCCGCTCAGGCACGCTATATTCAAAGCAGTGCTATCGAGCGACAGACATCCATGTCACAAAGCGAGTTGAAGAGCCTATAT
>CAZSBA010000151.1:0-3350 GCA_964605035.1 uncultured Proteiniphilum sp.
GACTATGCCGAAAAAAATACTATACCGAAGTTTGGACGAACTGTGATAATTTTTGCTACTAATAACATTTCTTCGGCATAGTATTTTATACTTGAAGTACTAATAACAAGGAGGTACTTCAAATATGACTATTGATGAAATGTGCAAAGCCTGTATAGATGCTTTGCGCTCAGAAAGGTACAACGAATCAACCATTTTTAACTACGAAGGAGTGATACGTCGCTTCAAAATATTTTGCGAAGAAAAGCAAGTTACTTCTTATACCAGTGAGATAGGCAAAAAATATGCAGATGATGTAATAAGCAAGAAGACAGGAAAGTTTAGTAAGAATCGATATCACACCCAGGGACGTTTTTATCGCTTAATTGACTCATACTATTCTACAGGGATATTTGATTTTTCACTCATGAAGAAAGGTAAAATTGTTCCAGATAATGAACTTCATCAGGAGATATACAAAGATTATCAGTGTTATCTCTTTGGAAACTATGAAAACGATAATACAAGACATTTTTATGAGTATGGCATGTACTGTCTGCTTCAATTTCTGAATAGTAAGAGAATTGCTGACATTCATCAGCTCACACCTGAATTAATAATAGAATATATAAAGATGACAAAAATAACTCGTCAACGAGAAATGTTATGTGAATTACGAGGTATCTTCCGTTATCTTGAAAGGAATGATCTACACAATGTTATTGCAGGTATTCATGCTCCACGAATCAAGAAAATAATTCCTGTACTTACGGACTCTGAATTAGAACAAATATATGTATCAATCAATGAAGAAAGAGTTTCTTTAAGAGATTCTGCTATAGTTATAGTTGGTCTGTCATGTGGTATTCGCGCATGTGACTTAATAAAACTTAAGTTAAGTGATATAGATTGGGATAATGAAACCATCCAGTTTAAACAAAGTAAGACAGGAAATATGGTATACCTTCCTCTTACTGAAAGAATTGGAAATACACTTTTCAGATATATCACAGAAGAAAGGCCAAAAGTAGATAGCGATTATTTATTTTTAAGGTCTTTTGCCCCATATAATCCGTTGACGGATCATGCTGCGTGTCATTCTATTGTCAGTAAAGTATTTAGGATTTCTGGAATTAATAAAGAAAACAGGATCTCTGGAATGCATATGTTAAGACATAATGCAGCCTCAACAATGGTCAAAAATGAAGTTCCTATTGAAACCATCGCTGCAATACTTGGCCATGCATCGCCTGATACAACAGATATTTACATAACAACAGATGTAGAAAGACTTAAAGATTGTGTACTCTCTATGGATGGTATATCCAAGGAGGTGTATCATGAATAATTTTACAAGTAATCTTAAACCATTGATAGAAGATTTTCTTGAGTTTAAGCATGCATTAGGTGTTAAATATGATACTGGCAGATTTTATTTAGAACAACTCGATAAATATAATGTCTGTCATACAAATGAGGTTATTCTTACTCGGGAGATTGCAGAAGGATGGGCTAATAAACAGGCTGAAAAAAGTATTACAGGAGATCGAAGCTGGATTTCTCCTATTAGAGAGTTTGGAAGATATTTATATAGCATTGGATATGAAGATGCATATATTTTAAGTGATAGATATAAGATTCAAAAGTATCATGCAGAGGTATATCTCCTTAGCGAAAAAGAAATCAAGATATTTTTTGAAGAGTGTGATCGGTTTGTGATTCGTCACAAGGTAAAAGGTAGACCCTATGTATTACCTGCGTTATACAGATTTCTTTATTGTTGTGGTGTAAGGTGTAGAGAAGCAAGAAATCTGAAATGTTCCGACGTACATCTAGAAGATGGTTATGTAGATATAATTCAATCGAAGGCACATAGAGACCGTCGGCTATATTTATCAGATGAATTAATTGATTATTTCAAAGAGTATAATAAAGCTATATCTAATTGTTTCCTGGAAAGAGAATACTTTTTTCCTGGAGGTGTTGGAGGAATCTGCTCTTCTACTGCAGTATCAGCTAATTTTAGAAATATATGGTTATCTGCAGGCTTAAAGCGTGATGGTAAAGTGAAGCCAAGAGCATATGATTTTAGACATCACTTCGCATGTGCAAATATCATGAAGTGGTCAGAAGAAGGAAAAGACATCCATGCAATGCTTTCGTATCTGATGAGATATATGGGACATACGACTTTGGACAGTACTTATTATTACATTCATTTGATTCCGGATTTTTTTCCTAAATATGTGAAGTTAACAGTTTCTACTGAAGATTTAATACCGGAGGTGGAAATCTATGAAGTATAGACGAAAGAAAGAGTCTGATTTTTGGCAGTTAGCACGAGCTTATTTACATGATTATATGCCTGTAACAAGAAATCTCTCAGATAAATCTGTTGAGGCGTACAAGCAATCATTAAAGGTATATCTAAATTTTCTTGAAACAGAAAAAGGATTAACAAATGAAAAGATAAATTTTGATGTTTTTACAAGAGATAATATCAAAGACTTTATAACGTGGCTGAAAGCCAAGAAATGTGCTTCCAAAACAATAAATCTACGACTTACTACTATTCGTTCTTTTTTAAAGTATTGTAGTGAAGAAGATTTTGAACTTAGAGGCATTTATACAGATATATGCGCTATAAAGAAAGTAAAAGAAGAAAAAAGACCTATTGTATATCTTCAATCAAGTGCTACAACTGCAATACTGACCGCTTACAATACAACTACCGCCAAACACCGAAGAAACCGAATGATGCTGATTATGCTCTATGATACCGGTTCACGCGTACAGGAACTCGCAGACTTAAATATTTCATCGCTGCATTTAAGAGAAAAGAATCCATTTGTTACACTTATTGGAAAAGGAAGGAAAAGTAGAAATGTTCCTTTGCTTAATAAAACAGTTCAGCATTTGAATGAATATTTAAAAGAGTTTCATCCTGAAATGAATGAACAGCCTTTATTTTACAGTCTACTTGATGGGCTGCCACATAGATTGTCAACAGACAGTATAAGTTTGGTATTAAAATCTGCGGCTGACAGAGCAAGAGAAACTTGTGATGATGTTCCAAAACGAGTCCATTGTCATATGATTCGAAAAACTAAGGCAATGGACCTCTATAAAAATGGAGTGCCACTACCATTCATTATGCAACTATTAGGCCACGAAAGTATGTCCACTACATCTGGATTTTACGCATTTGCAACACTTGAGATGATGTCAGATGCCATGAATAAAGCTGCTCCACCAATAGAAAATGAAGAAAAACTCTGGAAAAAGATAGATGTAAAAAAACTTCTATACTCCCTAGATTAGATTAAAAAACTATGCCGAAGAAATTTACTTAAACATTGTAATCTTCACAT
>CAZSBA010000152.1:0-3293 GCA_964605035.1 uncultured Proteiniphilum sp.
TACAAGCACCTTTGATTAATCATTTTTTTTTGTAATTTTGTCATCCTAGTGAATAATTTTATATATCTAGGATAATTTTTTTATTCTTTAAAACATAATGTCATGGTAAAAAATCTTTTCTTTAAAAGCGATAAAAGCCCGAAAAACATTCAGATAAAGAAAGATATCATAACTCACTTCATCTCTACAGGCAATGACACAATCTCAGAACTTTCTAAAGTACTAGATTTGAGTGTTCCTACAATTACCAAGTTCATTACTGAATTAATGGATCAAGGACTGATTACAGAATTTGGAAAAGTGCATACCCCAGGAGGAAGACATCCTATTGTATACGGATTAAATCCTACCTCAGCTTATTTTGTTGGTGTAGATATGACACGTCACCACCTTCATATTGCTTTGATGGACTTCACTGGAAATATAGTAGAAAATCAACTTGGAATATCATACAATTATGAAAACACAACTGAATCATTTGATCAGTTATGTGATCATATACAAAACTTTATAGATAGAACTGGCGAAAGGAAACAAAAAATATTTAATATAAATTTGAATATTTCTGGAAGGGTAAATCCGGAATCTGGATACAGTTATAGTAGTTTTTATTTTAGTGAAAGACCAGTAAGTGAGACTCTCTCAAAAAGATTAAATTACAATGTAGGCATCGACAACGATACTCGCGCAATGGCATATGGAGAGTACATGAAGGGAGTTGTTGATGGTGAGCAGAATGTTATTTTTGTAAATATTTCATGGGGGATTGGAATAGGTATTATAATTGATGGAAAACCATATTATGGAAAATCGGGATTTTCAGGTGAATTTGGTCATTTCCCCGTTTTTGAAAACGAGTTGCTTTGTCATTGTGGTAAAAAAGGATGCTTGGAGACTGAAGCATCTGGTTTAGCTATTCATAGAATGGTATTAGAACGCATTGCAAATGGAGAAAGCACCATTTTAACTAATATGGTTAAAGATTTAAACAAACTCACTTTAACAGACATCATCAATGCCACTAATATGGAAGACACTCTTTGTATTGAGATTGTTGAAGAAGTTGGAAATAAGTTAGGCAGATATATTTCTGGGCTTATTAATATATTCAATCCAGAATTAGTTGTCATAGGAGGGCAAGTTGCCGAAACTGATGGTTTTGTAATGCTACCAATAAAAAGTGCAATTAGAAAATATTCTCTAAACCTCGTCAATAAAGACTCCAAGATTGTATCATCTAAACTTGCAAGTAAAGCAGGAGTAATAGGCGCATGTATGATTGCAAGGAGTCGTCTATTTACAGAGTAACTGTTAATTTAATACTTATTCATACAGATATGTGTCATATTCTCGTTTTTTATCCTATTTTTGCAGAATACTAATTAAAATAGATATGGATAGAAAACATTTTGAAACACTGCAAATTCATGCAGGACAGGAACTAGACCCACTGACTGGGGCAAGAGCAGTTCCTATTTATCAAACCACAGCTTACACATTTAACAGTGCTGAACATGGCGCAAATCTTTTTGGGTTAAAAGAGTTTGGAAACATTTATACCCGATTACAAAACCCAACAACTGATGTATTCGAAAAACGAATGGCTGCATTAGAAGGTGGTGTTGCTGCAGTAGCAACTTCATCTGGAATGGCAGCTCAGTTAATTGCAATTAATAATCTTGCCTCTGTTGGTGATAATATTGTATCAACCTCATTTCTTTATGGTGGTACATATAATCAATTTAAAATAGCATTTGCCCGAATGGGAATTGAAGTGCGTTTTGCAGAAGGCGACAACGTTGCTAGCATTGAATCTCTAATTAATGAGAGAACAAAAGCTATATATCTTGAAACAATAGGAAATCCAGAATACAATGTACCAGACTTTGAAGCAATTGCAGCAGTGGCTAAAAAGTATGATGTGCCTTTAGTTGTGGATAATACTTTTGGACAGGGAGGTTATCTCTTTAACCCAATTGAGTGGGGAGCTAATGTTGTAGTACACTCAGCAACTAAATGGATTGGAGGACATGGCACTTCTATGGGTGGTGTTATAATTGATGGTGGAAACTTCAATTGGGGTAATGGAAAATACCCTATGTTTAGTGAACCATCGGAAGGGTATCATGGACTTAATTTCTGGGAAACTTTTGGATCAAACTCTCCATTTGGAAATATTGCTTTTGCTATACGTTGCCGTGTTGAGGGTTTAAGAGACTTGGGCACTGTTAACAGCCCATTCAATACTTTTTTACTACTTCAGGGAATAGAGACTCTATCACTACGCTCGGAGCGAACTAACGAGAATGCTTTAAATTTAGCTAAATGGCTGGAAAATCATCCAAAAGTAGAAAAAGTAAATTATCCTGGACTTGCAAGTAATAAGTATAATACACTAGCAAAGAAATATCTTAAGAATGGAGGTTTTGGTGGAGTTTTATCATTCTTTGTAAAAGGTGATGTAAATCAAACGGCAAAAATAATTGATAATCTAACAATGATAAGCCATCTTGCAAATGTAGGTGATGCAAAAACACTTGTTATACACCCTGCAAGTACTACTCATCAGCAATTGTCTGAAGAAGCGCAGGTTGCAGCAGGTGTTTACCCGAATATGATTCGAATTTCACTTGGCCTTGAGCACATAGATGACATCAAAAATGATCTAGAAGAAGCTCTCAGGAGTTTATAACTCTTTTAAATAAATATTGAAATTTATAAAAGGCGGTTTACACCGCCTTTTATTGTTAATCTAATCAACAACTTTATTAATAACCTCTTCATCAGTTAATAAAGTCCTGAGTTCCTGTCGTAAATCAACATTACTCACCTCGAGATCCTCAATTAAAACACGCTGCCATATCTCCTCAACCCAGCGATTACGCTCAACACCGAATTCATCAATTGGTTGAAACCACCTCAAATACATAAAATTTTTATTAGAAAGTTTAATTTGCAAATGGTTGTCTTTACCCTTTTGACTAGCATTAAATGAATTTACAATTTTTTCGGTATAAACATCACCTTTCAGAGCATATGAGCCATCTACGGTAATTATTGCACCTTCATCAGTTGACATAAAATTCATAAATTTACCATCCCTAAAAACCATTTTAAACATGCCACGAGGCGTTTCTTTATAGCCTGCATCATCGCTATTATGAATAGCCTTAACTTCCCATAATCCCAAAATACTTTCAACATTTCTGCTCGTTCCAGCCCTAGATGCTCCACAGCTAATATGTAGAACTAATAAGCCAACAAAGACAAATAGACTAATAAAATTTTTCATA
>CAZSBA010000153.1:0-3281 GCA_964605035.1 uncultured Proteiniphilum sp.
GAAAATATTTTACAGGAAGCAATAATCAGTGCTATAAATGAGCTTTACGGTTCCACTGTGGATAGGACTCAAATAACACTGCAGAAGACAAAAAAAGAGTTTAAAGGACATTACACTTTGGTGACATTTCCTCTCTTAAAGATTTCTCGTAAAAACCCAGAGTTAACAGCTCAAGAGATTGGTTTATACCTTTCGCAACATTCTCCAATTGTATCTGAATATAATGTTATCAAAGGTTTTCTTAACCTATCAATTTCACCAGAAACATGGCTTAAGCTATTACAAGCAATAGATAGCAACCCTGGTTATGGTTTTACTCCAGTTGAAGAAGATGCACCTTTATTCATGGTTGAATATTCATCGCCAAATACCAATAAACCATTACATCTTGGACACGTACGTAACAATTTACTAGGACATGCACTTAGTGAAGTATTAAAAGCGAATGGCAAAAAAGTAGTAAAAACCAATATCGTAAACGACCGAGGCATTCATATCTGCAAGTCGATGCTGGCCTGGAAAAAATGGGGTAACGATGAAACCCCTGAATCATCAGGAAAAAAGGGAGATCATTTGATTGGCGATTACTACGTACTATTTGACCAGAATTATAAAAAAGAAGTTGCTGAACTTCAAAGTAATGGCTTATCAAAAGAAGAAGCCGACGAAAAATCGGTGTTGATGGCAGAAGTACGTGAGATGCTCCGTAAATGGGAAGCTAATGACGCTGAGACAGTAAACCTCTGGAAAATGATGAATAACTGGGTTTATGCTGGTTTTGATGATACCTACAGGGAAATGGGAGTTTCGTTTGACAAGATTTACTATGAATCAGATACATATTTAGCCGGAAAAGATGAAGTACTTCGTGGATTAAAAGAAGGTCTTTTTTACCAGAAGCAAGATGGATCTGTTTGGGTAGATCTCACTTCACATGGTTTAGATCATAAGTTACTACTAAGATCCGACGGCACATCTGTTTATATGACTCAAGATATAGGTACTGCAAAGCTTCGTTTTGACGATTATCATATTAATAGAATGATATATGTAGTTGGTAATGAACAGAACTACCATTTTCAGGTACTATCAATAATACTTGATATGCTTGGATTTGAGTTCGGCAAAGGATTGGTTCACTTTTCATACGGAATGGTAGAATTACCAGAAGGAAAAATGAAATCACGCGAGGGAACTGTGGTAGATGCCGATGACTTGATGGCTGAAATGATTGATACCGCTCGTGAAACTTCAAAGGAACTGGGTAAGCTTGATGATGCTACAGCTGAAGAGGTAGAGTCGATAAGTCGCATGATTGGATTAGGCGCACTCAAATATTTCATATTGAAAGTAGATCCTAAGAAAAATATGACATTTAACCCAAAAGAGTCAATAGATTTTAACGGTAACACTGGTCCTTTTATTCAATATACACATGCACGTATTCAGTCTGTTCTTAGGAAGTCTGATGAACTTAAGATAGTTATTCCTGAAGCAATTAACACTTCGATAAAGCTATCTGAGAAAGAGGAAGGATTAATTCAACTTCTATCTGAATTCAAAGCAGTTATTAAACAGTCTGGAGAAGAGTATAATGTATCGTTGATAGCCAACTATATATATGATCTGGCTAAGGAGTATAACCAATTCTATCACGATTATACTATTCTGAAAGAAGAGAACAGCGACATACGTAGCTTCAGGTTGTTGCTCTCAAAAAATGTAGCACTTACCATCAGCAAGGGTATGTCGCTGTTCGGAATTGATGTTCCGGAACGAATGTAATTCCGGAACAGATACTTTTACTATCTATTTTAGGTGTTTTGCAAGAAAACCTAACATTGTACTGTAAAAATCCATTCGGTTTTCTTCACGGAAGAAACCGTGCCCTTCGTTATATTTTACCATATATGGTATATCTAATCCTTTAGCTCGCAAGGCTGTAACTATCTGATCTGACTCATTAATATTTACTCTTGGATCATTTGCACCCTGCACAACATATACCGGTTTAATAATTCTATCAGTTCGGTAAACCGGTGATACTTCTCTGGCAATAGCTCTCTCTTCAGGATCATCAAGGTCGTACCATATTTCTTTAACCATTTCAGTAAGAGGTTTCCAATACTCTGGAAATGAAGAGAAAAATGTTTCAATATTTGATACACCTACATAATTAACTCCACATGTATAAAGCTCTGGAGTATTAACCAGTCCCATTAATGTAGCGTACCCACCATGGCTTCCGCCGTAAATGGCTATTCTATCTTTATCCACCCAACCTCGAGAAATAGCGTAGTGTACCCCATCCTCAACATCTTCCATTACCTTACGGCCTATCTGTTTGAAGCCTGCACGCAAAAATTCTTTTCCGTAGCCTCCGGATATTCTGAAATTAACTTGTAAAGTAGCATATCCTCTGCTTGCAAAAAGCTGAGTTTCGGGATTAAAACCCCATGAGTCACGAATTCCTTGAGGTCCACCGTGTGGATTTACTATCATTGGAACTTTTTCTCCCTCTAAGGCAGCTTTAGGAAGTGTTATATAGCCATGAATTGTTAAACCATCACGACTCTTGAAGCTAATAGGTCTCATTTCTGCCATATCTTCTTCTTTAAGCTGAGGCATAAGATCATAGAGCAGAGTAAATTCTTTGGATTTAACATCATACTCATAATATGTGCCGTATAGCTTGTCACTCTGTATTATGATAAGGAATTTATTCTCATCATCATCAAAATCTACAACTCCATAAATCTTACCCGGGAAGTTGCTCTTAACACCATTGTCGATCTCCTTATAAAGATCACTAACAGGAATTATTTCAGACTTCTCACCCTCATAACTAAAGTAATCTATTTCGTAGTTACGCTTACGCGATAATCCCATACTCGATACATCATAATCAGGATTATGAAATAACTCTTTTAACTCTTTATCATTTTTCAAATCATAAAGAACAATTCTGGTTTTATCTCCATCTAAATTAGATACTACATATGCATCGTCAGGATCAGGAGTATTATAATTAAATGCAATTATTGCGAAACTATCATCCCAATTCGTTTTTTTCTTAAGTTCAAACTCATTGGTTTCATTGTTTTTGTAATAAAATTCCATCTCAATACCATTAACCATCCTTGTATATCCACGAAGATTACCATCCTTGTCAAAATCATATCCCTGTATAGGGTTTAAGGGGTCATTGTTTTCATATAACTTCTCAAGGTCTCCAGTTACTACATTAAGCTTAAACGGCTCAAAGACCTGAGGGTTATCTC
>CAZSBA010000154.1:0-3165 GCA_964605035.1 uncultured Proteiniphilum sp.
TTAACCTAAATTGGTATCGGTATCTGTAGTATCCTGTTTTGATGAGTCTATTAGGATATCTTGCAGTTCGTTGCTTTCACGTAATTTCTTAATTGCCATCTTTGCAGCTTTCTGATGTGACTCTTTCTTTGAGTAACCTTTACCTGAACCAATTTCTACTTCAGCTACCTTCACACATGAGATAAATATAGGGTTATTCTGAGCATCATATGATGAGTCAGTAACTTCAAAACGTACATCAACTCTGTTTTTTTGTCCCCACTCAATTAATCTCGATTTAAAATCAACTTCACTTTTGAGTACTTTGTCGATGTTGATATGTTCCTTTATAAGTGTTTCGAAAACAAATTTTTTGGCTACACGATAACCTTGATCTAAGTATATAGCGCCAATAAGTGCTTCAAGAGCATCGCCGTAAATATTTGTATTATGAGCTAAATTGCGAGTTGAGGAGACAATTATTTTATCTAAGCCTAGTTCGATTGCTATTTTATTTAAGGTATCTCTTTGAACTATTCTAGAACGAGTGCTGGTTAGGAAGCCCTCTTTTTTAGTAACAAATTTTTTATACAGTATATCAGCTACAATTGCATCCAATATAGCATCACCCAAGAATTCCAGTCGCTCGTTATTTACCCATTTACCTTTTTCAGAACGGATAGAAGATGAGCGGTGAGTCATGGCTTCTTTATAGAGCTCTATTCTATCAGGATAGAACCCCAATACATTATAGAACGAAAGGTAAGGCTCTTTCCCAAAATTTGGAATCGCCTTAATCCTTTTAACTAATCTTCTTAACACACTATTTGTTGTATTGCTTGAGTATTACACTAGCGTTGTGTCCCCCAAAGCCAAAAGTGTTAGATAATGCAGCTCTTATCTTCCTTTTTTGAGCTTTATTGAAAGTAAAGTTTAAATCATAATCGATCTCCGGATCATCATCTCCTTCTTCATGATTAATGGTAGGAGGTACTATTTGATCTCTTAAAGATAAAATACAAAAGAGAGCTTCTAGTGCACCTGCTCCACCCAGAAGGTGTCCGGTCATAGATTTTGTGGAACTGATATTAAGCTTATAGCTATGATCGCCAAAAACATCTAAAATTGCTTTTGATTCAGAAATATCTCCTACCGGAGTAGATGTTCCATGAACGTTGATATAGTCGAGATCTTCAGGGTTTAAGTTGGCATCTTCCATTGCATTACGCATAACAAGCTTAGCACCTAATCCTTCGGGATGAGAAGCTGTTATATGATATGCATCAGCAGACATTCCGCCACCTGCAACTTCAGCGTATATTTTAGCGCCTCTTGCAAGAGCATGCTCTAGTTCCTCAAGAATGAGCACTGTACCCCCCTCTCCAATCACAAAGCCATCGCGACTCGCACTAAACGGTCTTGAAGCACTTTCAGGTGAATCGTTACGAGTTGATAAGGCATGCATTGCATTAAAGCCTCCAACAGCTGCTGCACTAATAGTTGCTTCAGCTCCTCCAGTAACAATTACATTGGCTTTGTTTAATCTTATTAGGTTGAATGCGTCAATTATTGAATTAGTTGACGAAGCACATGCTGATACGGTAGCATAATTTGGACCCCTCAGTCCATAAATCATAGAGATATGCCCTGCAGCAATATCTGCTATCATTTTCGGAATGAAGAAAGGATTAAATCTTGGTCCTTTTTCTATGTTAACATAGTATGCACCTACTTCATCTTCAAAAGTTCTTATCCCACCTATACCTGCAGAAAATATAACACCAATTCGATCTCTATTTTCATTGTCCAAATCTAATCCCGAGTCTTCCATTGCCTCTTTAGCTGCATGTAAGGCAAAATGTGAATAACGGTCATATTTTCTAGCTTCCTTACGTTCAAAAAGACCGTTAGGATCGAAGTCTTTTACTTCGCAGCCAAATTTTGTTTTGAAAAGAGAAACATCGAAATGAGTAATAGGTCCGGCACCACTTTTTCCGGCTAAAGCATTTGTCCACGTTGTTTCAACGTCGTTGCCTAGCGGATTGATGGTTCCCAGACCTGTTACTACAACTCTTTTTAATTCCATGAATGGATTATTTCGCGTGTTGTTCTACATACGATACAGCATCGCCAACAGAAGAGATCTTTTCTGCTTGATCATCTGGAATTGAGATATTGAATTCTTTTTCGAACTCCATAATCAATTCTACTGTGTCAAGTGAATCAGCTCCTAAATCATTAGTGAAGCTTGCAGTTTCTGTAACTTCAGATTCTTCAACACCTAATTTATCGACAATGATTGATTTTACTCTTTGTGCTACTTCAGACATAACTTTCGATATTAATTAATAAATAAAATATTATTCTTAAATTTGCGATTGCAAAGTAACACAATTTTTCTCTAATTGTGCAAACTTTCACTCACTAAAATCAAAAAAAGTGCACAAAAACAGTTATATTGTGCAAAATATATGACTTTTCGATGATAAATATAGCCATTTTTGCTTCAGGTAATGGAAGTAATGCCGAAAATATTGTAAACTATTTTTCCACTAATAAGGAAATAAAAGTTGCTATGATAATTTCAAACAGGTCTGATGCATATGTACATGTTCGTGCCAATAAGCTTGGAATTCCATCTTTTACATTTAATAAAAGCGATTTTGATGATGGCTCTGTTGTGTTAAATAAAATGGCTGAGTATGAGATAGGTTTTATTGTACTTGCAGGATTTTTACTCAAGGTTCCTCAATCTATAATGGACACATTCCCCAATCGGATCATAAATATACATCCTGCACTACTTCCCAAATACGGAGGAAAAGGTATGTATGGCGATAATGTACATAATTCTGTAAAAAATGCAGGAGAGGTAGAAACTGGTATAACTATTCATTATATAAATGAGAATTACGATGAGGGAGATATTATTTTTCAAGCAAAATGCGATGTCTCCGATTCAGATTCCCCGAATGATATTGCAAATAAAGTGCATTTACTAGAACAGGAGCATTTTCCGAAAATAATTGAAGAGACAGTGAAAAATAATTTGCAGAATATATCGAAATATTAAAAATAATAGTATCTTTGCACTCCGTTACGCGGCTGTGGCGTAATTGGTAGCCGCGCTAGACTTAGGATCTAGTGTCGAGAGACGTGGGGGTTCGAGTCCCTTCAGCCGCACAA
>CAZSBA010000155.1:0-3153 GCA_964605035.1 uncultured Proteiniphilum sp.
ATTACCTGCTAATACATTTGAAAGGTTCGAAGATGGAAAGCGTTTCAACTCCTCCACTTCTACATTAGTCACAGCACCGGTAACAGTAATTTTCCTTTGTGCTCCCATACCTGTAACTACCAGCTCATCTAATACACTAGACTGAGCTTCTTCCATTATAATATCAATATTCAGTTCATCTTTTATCATTATTTCTACAGGTTCAAAACCTATGTAAGAGAATAAAAGTTTTTGATATCTTTCCATTGTAAGTTGGTAGTAACCATCTATGTCTGTAATAGTCCCTAAACCAGGAACATCTACAACCGCAATATTTACACCAATCATAGACTCTCCATGTATATCTGTTACCCTACCTTTAACGATAACTTGTTCCTGCGCCATTACATTTCCTAAAATAGAGATAAACGTAACAAACAGGATTATAAATTTCTTCATATTTCTCATTGTATTTAATCGTTAGAATCCTCCTCTTCACTCTCAGTATCATCTACAGGGAAGTCCTCTTCTTCTTCCATTGAGATTGTGCGTATTTTTCTACCAACAGTATCAAGTATATAAAATGTGTCACTCTCTTCGTCGTATGCTATTCCGGTTGGATCTCTAAAACGAGCTACTTCTCTTAAGTCTCCATCTTCAGTTCCCCAGAAATTATTATCTGCAGCTTGTCCGGCACGTCCACGTCCGGCAAATGTGCTGACGATTCCTTCAGAAGTAAGCTTCCGAACAGCATGATTTGACTTTTCAGCAAAATAAAAATCATAAATATCAGCTCTACCTTCCTCTACATATGCTGGATTCTTAACAAAAACTCCTTGATAGGGTCTATCTAAACGAGCAGTAGTTCCCGCACCATCTATCCAACCTGGGCTACGTGCCTGTCCGGCAACAACATAGGCTGGGGCAAAACGTTTTTCCGCCCAGTTATAATCTGTACGTAGTATATAATGTTGATTAATTACCACAATATATGCATAGTTACCTGTTGGGTGCATATGAATTTTAAATTCCCATCCCGTATCTTGAATAGTAAACAGTTCTGTATAATTACCACCATCTCTGTTTGGATCCCAATTGCCTCCACTGTTTATTGTTTCAAAGTAATTTGAGATATCCATACGAAACACTTGTCCACGCTCATAACTATTGAAATACAATTCATTGTTATTAACAGGGTGTAATGCAGCTCCGTTAGTTTGTTTATAACTTGCAATTAATTGAGGTCCTCCCTCATCTGTAAAAAAACCATCAGGATTTCTTTTTAATATATAAACGCTAGGGCTGTTACCAGTTCCCCAACCGTCAAAGTCAACAGATACAACCATATACTCTCCATCATTCGTAAAATCGATACTTCTTAATCGACGATCACCAAATGAAGAACGGTGTATGGGAGTTGATACTTCTCGCTTTTCAAGGTCTAAAAGCTGAATATCTGCATGATCATAAACAACATAAAGGTGATTTTTATTTAAAGGATCAAACATCAGACATCCATCGTTACGGAATCCGGCTGCAGTCTCAAACGGACCGTCTCTCCATCCTTGGTTGTCATACTCATTACGATATCCAACCAATGTTCCAACTACTTTCTTCTTTTCATAAGTAAAAGCCTCTTGAGCTATAACCTCTTTTGCATTGCCTTCATCACCTATAGTGACTTTAATTTCTCCTGAAAATGCACCTGTTGGTACAAAGCAATAAATATTATTGTTCTTCACACTAATAACTGTTGCTTCTTTGTTACCTATTGTAACTTTAACCATAGATAAGTCATTCCCGAAATTCTCACCATAAATGACCAATTTTTGATAAGCCCCCCCCTCTTTAGGGGTAAAATCAGACACTAATACAGGCTTCGACGGATCGTGTGCCTGTGATGTAGGATCTGTACTGGAACCTTCTTCTTCACATGATATGCAAAGAACAATCAGCATCAACAGCACTGACATAATTTTCCAATAGAATTGTCTTTTGTTGAATTCAATTTGCATAGATTAGTTTATTAAATTAATAAAATTGTTAATAAAATCAGTTTGACTGCTTATAATATTAGATTTCACCTTTAATCATAATATCAAAGATTATGTATAACCTGTAATATTTTCATTTTTATCTTTCAGTAATAAGATTTAGACAAATGAATAAAATGATTATTTAAAATTATCATAACTGTTTAATGCAAAGGTATCAGAGATATGTACTTTAAGATGCAAAAATCATATCAGAAAATGCAATTATTGTATAATGAACACCCATTTTGGTAGATATTAAGTTAAAAATAACCTATTCAATACAACAACTCGGTAATTAACAGTTGTTAATTACATCAATTATATTGAAACACTATTTAAGATATTATTTATTCTAAGAATAATAAACAATTAGATAAATCCCTCTTCTTCTAACAATGCTAGAGCTTCTATAAGCATACACCCACTTATCTGACCGCGTAAAAAAGAATTTTTTGGCATAAAATACCATCCATAATTATATATCATTATATCCTTTTCACCTGTGGAAGTGGCATAGGTTAGTAATGCCTTAGCGTTATATTCGATAAAACTAATGTATTTCTCTCTCTTATCAGATGGAAGATCGGGGTGCATAATTAACCTGGTAAAATATCTAACAAAAATACCTTTAAACAGATTTACATCATGATCTTCCTGCTCAGCCCAGTCGCTCAATATCTTGTTATTTTCAGTTGAAACAGATAAATTTTCTACTGTCCAGTCAGCTGTGCGAATTGCATCTTCAAGATACGATTGCTCACCTGTAACATCATACAATTCCATAGCCGATCCCAGAAAAGTTCCTGTATTGTATGTCCAAGCTCCCGATTTATTATTAAAATCATCGTAAACTCCTCCTGTAGCAGGATCATGTCTGGCTTCTCTCATCCAACTATACATTTTTTCTGCCCATTGCAGGTTATTCAAACCATCTGTAACCTCTAAATCACCGTACTTTACCCATCTTCTAACTCCAATTATTGTTGCGGGACCTGTTGAAGGCACACCCGGCACACTACCCGGCTGATCGTTCCATTTTATTCCACCACCATTATAATCCCATCCTTCCAAAATCCATTTCCATAATTCCCTCGACGAGGTTTCATAACGCGTATCTTGAGTGGCTTCAAAAGCACGC
>CAZSBA010000156.1:0-3102 GCA_964605035.1 uncultured Proteiniphilum sp.
ATCTATGTATCCTAGTGGTCTTTTCGCTTCCCATCTGTTAAGATCAGAATTCCAGCCCCACTGTGTTTCATTTACAGTAAAATTCTCTATATTCCATGCGGTTTCTACAAAATCGTCGGTGCTGTCACTACACGATGTGGCAATAAATGCAGTGCTTAGAAATAATATTCCTGAAATCAACGAAGTATATAATCTTTTTTTCATATTTGTAAGGTTTTTGAAAGTTGAATGTTAAAAGTAAGACCAAAAAAATCAACTTTCGTTTAAATTAGAACAATATTCTAATCGAATAGTTTTGGAAACAAAAACTGTCCTCTATTTAAAAATCTAATTTTGAATAGAAAATAATGCTTTTACCAGATTAATACAATTCTGAAATTGTATGTTTGAGGTGCTACGGGATCTTGAGCCAATTCGGAGTCTTGAATGAAAAATGCTACGGTACTAGGATTACTATATTGAAAATCGGCACTTATTGTTTCTGTAAAAGTTGAAGTTCCGTATTCATCTGCAAAAGAATAAGTATTTACATATGGCAATAACTTCTGTACTTCGTTAACTCCCTGCTGTCCAATAAACACGTAAGAAATTATTGCCCCAGATTCATAAATGAATTCCGATAATACGGGTAAATCATAAACTGCTTCCCACTGTCCTGAATCATCATTCCATTGCCACTCATTTTCATCTACTGTTATATTAACAATCTCCCACTGTGTAAACTCAAGACTGTTATTATTAGAGTTTATAGCATCATCTATCAACCTGTTAATTTCGGCTTCGCTAAGACCACCTCCAGGGTTCTGACTTCTGAGTGCTTCTTCAATTAACCTTCTTGCTTCTGCTCTTGTAATATAATCATCTGATGTTGAACAGGAATATCCTGTAAGTAAAAGGGCAGCGATCGTAAAAGCAATTAACAGAAACTGAAGACCAAATCTCTTTTTATTTATTTTAACCATTGATATTTAATTCTAAATTAATACTCTCTTTTAAGAAATTATAAGACATCAAATATAAATAAATATTTATCTTTTCTTACCAAACATGTTTACTAAGTCGTCCATTACATCACCATCACCATCTTTATCTAGTACACCACTAATCATATTCATTATACCTCCACCAGATTTACTGTTTTGAGAACCACCAATTAAACCACTCAAGAGTGAATTAAGATCGCCCGCACCAGCATTTGATTGTTTCTTCTCTTTACCCAAATATGCCATTACAATAGGCGCTAAGGTTGAGAGTAGAGGTCCAATTTTATCGTTACTTACACCCGTTTTCTGTGATATATTTTGCTCAACAACAGACCTCTTATTTCCGAAAATATGACCTAATATTCCATCTCCATCTTTTTGTAATTCTTGTGTATGACCTTGCAACATACCCGAAAGATCTTCCAGTAAAGAACCATCGTGTTTAGACTCGATTGCTCTATTAAGACTCTCTGCCCCTTCTTGAGATTGCGCATTACGGGTCATACCTGCTAAAATTGTAGGAATTGCAGTTTTCACGGCACTAGATGCCTCATTAGGATTCATCCCCAATTTGCCAGCCACATTTTGAACAATAGACTGACCAATTGAACTGTTTAGTAATTCTGAAATATCCATGATAAATAGTTTTTATAAATAATTGTTTAATATAGTAAAGCATTCCAAATATATAATATAGAACAAATTAAAACAGTATTCGTTCAGGAATTGTTTTATTTGTGGAAGAAAACCCCATGATAAATAACAGAGCAAAAACTCATTTATGATTACTAATCAATTTTTAGCTTGTAGTCATCAAAAAAACAGCTATTTTTGTTAGTCGAGAGCTATTAAAACTGATAATTATGCAACAATATCTTGATTTATTACAAAGAACTATTAATGAAGGTGTCAGAAAAGATGATCGAACCGGTACAGGTACGATAAGTATATTTGGACACCAGAACAGATATAACCTGAGCGAAGGGTTTCCCGTTCTTACAACAAAAAAACTACACCTCAGATCTATTATTCATGAACTATTATGGTTTCTGAATGGAGACACCAACATCAAGTACTTAACCGACAATGGGGTTAAGATATGGAATGAGTGGGCCGATGAAGATGGAGATCTAGGACATATATACGGTTATCAATGGCGCTCGTGGCCAGACTATAATGGGGGACATATCGACCAGATTGCGAATATAGTTGATACAATAAAAAACAACCCCGATTCGCGAAGAATAATTGTTAGTTCATGGAATGTGGCAGACCTTCCTAATATGAACCTCCCACCCTGCCATGCATTTTTTCAATTTTATGTGGCCGAAGGTAAATTAAGCTTGCAATTATATCAAAGGAGTGCCGATATATTTCTTGGGGTGCCGTTTAATATTGCCTCTTATGCACTATTATTAAAGATGATGGCTCAGGTAACAGGTTTAAAAGAGGGAGATTTTGTACATACATTTGGCGATGCTCATATCTATTTAAATCATCTGGAGCAGGTTAATTTACAACTCTCAAGAACTCCTCGCTCACTACCAGAAATGAATATAAATCCTGATGTGAAAGACATCTTTAGCTTTAGATTTGAAGACTTCGAACTAGTTAATTATGATCCACATCCACATATTAAAGGTGAGGTTTCGATATGATGAGAGAGCAAAATAAAGAGATTGCAATTATTGTAATTGTAGACGAGAATTATGGTATTGGTAAAGATGGCGATTTACTTTGTTATCTTCCAAATGATTTAAAGCACTTTAAGAAGCTTACCACCGGACACACAATTATTATGGGAAGAAAAACTTATGAATCTCTCCCTAAGGGTGCTTTACCCAATCGCACAAACATTGTTATAACATCAGATAACAAAGAAAATTATCCGGGATGTATTGTTGTAAGATCTGTAGATGAAGCAATTTTATTGAGCGAAGACAAAGAGAAGGTTTTTATAATTGGAGGTGGAAAAATATACAAATCAACCATACACCTTGCCAATAAGCTATATCTTACACGTATACATCATACATTTGAAGAAGCAGACACCTTTTTTCCTGAAGTGGATTTCAATAACTGGGAATTAATTGAGGAGGAAAAACATAAAGCTGATGAG
>CAZSBA010000157.1:0-3013 GCA_964605035.1 uncultured Proteiniphilum sp.
ATTTCCATTGTGTCAATAATATTACCAGTAGTTGATATATCAGCACCACCAGAACTTGACGTATCTTCTGGAGCATTCATTATATTAAGCTCGTCAAAACCAAGCAATGTTGCCTTCAACTTTTTAATTGCCTTTGCTGTATTATTTACATTGTCTTCGGCTAATTCTGCGTCTTCTGAAAGTCCACCGATTGAGTTAGTTGTATTTTCATCTTTTAAACCAACTACACCCATCAATCTACCTATTGCTGTTACAGCTCTTTGTAGTAATATTACGAACGCATTTACATACGGTAATACTTTACCAACACTATTCATGAACAAATCACCAATAGCTCTACTAAGAGAAACCATTCGTTCTCTTAATATCTTAGCTTGGTTTGCTGGCTGTTCGATAGTATTCGCAAAGTCACCTTGAGCAATAGCACCAGTTTTAATCATGACAGCATATCTCAACGCCATCTTTTCGCCCTGTGACATATTTCGTACAGACTTTGTTATACCTTGGTTCATTGCCTCTGCTTTAAGAGAAGCCTCTGTAACGTCCATACCATATTTATATACAGTTTCAGACTGACCAAGTAAACCTGAACGCAAGTCACCAAGAACCTGTTCAATCGGCACGTTTGTAAGAGATGACAAGTCAACAGCAAGCTGATATGTGCTTGAAGACAAGTTTTTAGCTTGTTCGTCTGTCATTCCCATAGACCTTGCCAATAGACCATAAGTAGAAACAGCATTTTTTATATTAGTTGCGTCCAAACCATAAAGTTCACTCATAGTTGTTACGAGCTTACCAGTTTCTACAGCTGACTGTCCAAGCGATACATTGAACATATTTTGAGTTTCTATGGCATCCATACTTGCGTTTGCTGTTGTACTGAGTATACTAGAAAATTGTCGCATTAACATGATAGCACCTGTTAATTTTAAAACAGGGAGTGCTTTACCAAAGCCACCCATTGTTTTTGAAGCTCTGTTACCATCACGATTTATATTATTAAAAAGAGTTGATTGTTCCCTTAGTCTTTTTTGTGCATTAGCCATGTTCTTTGTAAAATTTTCATCTTTGGCATAAAGTCTAAATACTAATTTTGGCACATCAATTCTCCTTTCTTATTTTAGAATTAAGCATTTCTGCATGAGCCAAAAATCTGGCTTTTATCATTTCTTTACGTTGTTCATCTGTCAACGCAAGTTCTTTTTTCTGCATAGTAAGCATTGGTTTTTCAGGATATTTGTTTTTCTCATTTAATACACTTCCAACTGCCATTCGTATATACATTCCATGTTGCCACATTATTGAGTCTTCACGTTCAATTTTTAAAGAAAACGCCTTGACGAAAGGTTTTAATGAATTTGGGTCAAGTGACCAAAATAATTCATAATCAACACCCATCATCAAAGCGTTTGGTAAAATTTCATCGTTTATTTTTTCCCATATTGACAACACGTTTTCATTTGAATTGTCAGCTTCAATAGGTTCGGCAGTTATTTCTGTTCCTGTTGAAGCTTTTTGAAAAAACCTGAGTTTTCCAGTTCAACCATAAGTGTTTCAATTAGTTCGGAAATATCTCCGTCATTAAAATATTCCTCAAGGAACTCGTCAACTTCATCCTCTGTAAATCTGTTTTTCTTATTATGGTTTACAGCACCCATCACCAAAATTTCCAAAAATGGAATTATTTTGAAAGGCTTTTCTTCTACCTCTTCTAAAACTGATGGAGAAAACTCCTGCATATACTTGAATGAATTAAACGTATACTTTAATTCTACTTCCCTGTTTCCTAATTTAATGACCATATTTCCCTCCTATTAAGACATTGTTATTTCGGTTTCAGCCGATATTGTTACCGTCATTTTTCTTACTTCATCTGGTGCTCCACCATTAGCGAAAGCACTTACTTCACCAGACCACTCAAAAGTACCATCTGTGCCACCGTCAAATTCCAAATGAAACCATAACTTCTGACCAGCAAGACTGTTTATTGTAGTCAAAATTGACTTGTCATAATTACATTCAAAAGTTAGGTCTGGAATTTCTTGTAGACCAAGTATGCTTGTTTTGAATTTTACCGCAGTAAGTGTTGTCGAGTCCAATTTGCTCGGTGACGCACCCATGTCAGCATAATTTACTATATCAACCAATTTAGCATATGTACCAGTTTTGGTAGTTGCATATTTTAAAATGGTATTTGATGTATTTACCGCCATTTATTATCTCTCCTTATGCCATTACTATTTCTGTTTCAGCAGATACAGTAACCGTCATTTTCCTAACCTCGTCAGGAGCACCACCGTTGGCAAATGCACTTATTTCACCTGTCCAAGTGAAAATACCATCTACCCCATTAGCACCAAACTCAAGTTTAAGTGGATATGAACCAGACAATCCGTTAATTGTCGTTAATGTTGCTTTGTCATAATTACATTCAAAAGTCAAATCAGGAATTTCCTGTAGACCTAAAATTGATGTCTTAAACTTTATAGCTGTTAAAGTTGTTGAATCCAGCTTACTAGGTGAAGCACCCATATCTGGATAATTTACAATGTCTACTAACTTGTTATAAGTAGTGCCATCATCTGTACTATAGCTGAGAATTGTATTTGATGTATTTACAGCCATGATTTACCTCCCATATATTATTTTATCCTTTGAAATAACATATCCATATCGCATCATCCAGCGGTCTATTGTCATATCAAGAGGATTATCCATTCTATTATCTGTTTCTCTACGCATTCTATATTTATCAGTCAGTATTTCGTCGATAGCTTTTCTAATTTCAATTATCAATTCGTTACTATCGTCTGACTGAGTATAAATATTAATATCTATAAACTGGGAATTATGATTTTCTCCACCAGAGTCAAAGGTTTCAATCATGGTTGCACCGCTAAATTCTACAACAACACATGGGAAAGTAGGTATTTTTTTAGGAGCACTTTTGTATGTGTCCACAGAAAGAGTGTTTTTAATTTCCGTATATATTTCGTTTGAAATGTCAATTATC
>CAZSBA010000158.1:0-1625 GCA_964605035.1 uncultured Proteiniphilum sp.
GTTTGGGCCTTGTTTTTATTACTTCGGCGGCTTCATCCACATCAAACGGTCGCGACACAAAAGCTATCTTATAGTCGTTTCTGCGTAGTGGAGGGTAAAAATCGTTCAATAACCTCCTGTAAGTAACACCATTGTCAAGTGCTATAATCCGTCCGTCGCGTGCATCCTGATCTGAAACTGAATTGATTATCTCTATTACATCATTCTTATTTGCTAAGCTTGATGCTGCAACAGCTTCTCTTAAACCATTCCAGTCTTCACCCTCCCATTTTATTGTAAATTGATTAGCATCGAATTCGTACTTGCCTTCTATAAATGTGGCAAAGGACTCTGCTCTTCTTTGTGATAGCAGAAGATTGCTCTGACTTGATCCCTCGGGTGATGCATAGCCTGTTATTGTGAAATCAGATATCGTTAGGTCGGGATCATTTTTCAACTCTAGAATAATACCTTCAACCTTTTTCAGTTCAACTGCATTGTTTTTGAAATCACGTAATAGATTCCATTTGCCAACCATATAATTTAAGTAGGCACTGTATGTTTCACTGCGTTGTTTTATCTCTTCTACTTCGGGAACGATGTATGTATAGCTGTATTCAGGAACAAACTGTTCTCTTAGTATTCTATCGGTAAGAACTATCTCTGGTTCATTATCTCTACAGTTGGCACAACCAATTACTTCGGTGCTCAATATAAGTTGCGCATCGCGCTGCCACTCTTCGTATGGCAATGAGGTTGTGTAGCTTACCAACTGGCTACTTTCGTTATTGCGTATCAATGTGTTCTCATTAGCAATATCTATATTTGGTTTACCTTCATATGTAAATGGTCGTTGTAGTACTCTATTTCTCCGTTTTCCAATAATTGTTATTGCATCTAACTCTTTTTTGTTTTCACTACTATTTGAAACTACTACGGGCGTTATAATCAGTAGCTCATTTTTATTTATGTTAAGATTGTTGAGGTTAATATCAAGTGAGATATTGGTAACATCTGCATCTTTTACAACGTTGAGATTTTCTATAGTTAGCTGTGATGTGTAGTAATCTTGTGCAGCTACTTCAAATGATGCCATCACTAAAGTTGAAACTGCTATAACTAGACTTATATATATGCTATTCTTTTTCATTTTCATCACTTTTTATTTTATCATAAATATTAATGACACAGCAGCTTTGGTTACTCCAAAGTAGTTTGTAGTAGCATCTTCTTCAAGCAGTTCGCCACATTTCACACACGGAAACTTGTCGTAGTTTAAATGCACAAATCCCGCTCCTAGGTTAAATTCTAAGTTCCATTTCGGAGATAACATCCATTGATAACCATAACTAACTCCTCCGCCGGCACCCCACCCTTCGTATCTGTAATCTTTTAAATCTTTGAGTCTGCCAAGGGGTATATCTATTCCTCCTACATTATATGCACCTGCGAGTGCGTGCAATCCAAAAAAGTGACCATTAAAACTCTCGCATGTCCAATATCTTAGCTCGGGCTGAACAATCCAATGTTGTAATTTCTTATTATCTTTGTATTCAAATGGATTAACTCCTCCAGTAATATCCATTGTATACTTCCTGTTAAAAGCAAATTCTACCCCTATATTAGGTGTGGTAGTTGCCCAGTGT
>CAZSBA010000158.1:1725-2933 GCA_964605035.1 uncultured Proteiniphilum sp.
CAATTAGCTAAGTTTCTTGATTTTGAAAGTGATATTCCAAACAGGGCTCAGTTGGTTAATAATTACGACTGGATGAAGAATTTTAGCTTTCTTAATTTTATTAGAGATATAGGTAAGCATATTACTGTTAACTATATGATGGCTAAAGATTCTGTTAAGAAACGTTTGAGCGGAGAATCTAAAGAAGGTATGTCTTTTACTGAATTCTCATATCAATTGCTGCAGGGATACGATTTTCTTCATCTATATCGCGAAAAAGGTTGTCGCATTCAGCTAGGTGGTTCTGATCAATGGGGAAATATAACTACCGGCACAGAGCTTATACGTAGAGTTGAAGGTGGAGAAGCATTTGCACTGGTGTGCCCTCTCATTACAAAAGCTGACGGTGGTAAATTTGGTAAAACAGAAAGTGGAAATGTATGGTTAGATAGGCGTTATACCTCACCATATAAATTCTATCAGTTTTGGCTTAACGTAAGTGATACTGATGCCGATAAATATATTAAGATATTTACATCTCTTTCAAAAGAAGAAATAGATTCTCTTATTGCTGAACAAGAGAGTGCTCCTCACCAAAGACCATTGCAAAAACGACTAGCCAAAGAGTTAACCGTGATGGTACACTCGTTGGAAGATTACGAAATGGCTGTTGATGCCTCTCAGATTTTATTTGGCAAGTCAACATCACAAGCATTACGAAATATTGACGAAGAGACGTTTCTGCAAGTATTTGAAGGAGTGCCACAATTCACAATTTCTAAAGATAAGTTATCTTCTGGCATTAAAGCAGTAGATCTCTTAACCGAAGATGCTGAAGTATTTCCATCTAAAGGTGAATTTCGCAAAACAGTTAATGCAGGTGGTGTTATGATTAATAAAGAAAAGTTGGAACAGTTCGACGATACAATTGATCAATCACATCTTATTGGAAATAAATTTATTGTTGCACAACGAGGCAAAAAGAATTATTTCTTAATTATTGCAGAATAATTATTTAGCAATTCTGTTTTTTATTGATTCTTGTGTAGAAATCAAAAAGTGTCATTTTTTTAAACAAATAGATCACTAAATATTTGGAACGTTAAAAAAAATATTATACTTTTGCACTTGCTTTTCACGAAGCAATTAAGGATTGTCCCATGGTGTAACGGTAGCACATCTGATTTTGGTTCAGCCGGTTGAGGTTCGAATCCTTGTGGGACAACAAC
>CAZSBA010000159.1:0-2912 GCA_964605035.1 uncultured Proteiniphilum sp.
GATAATTGGAGTAGGATAAGTGTAAGGTATACTTATCGCATGCCAAATTTTGGTACAAGTCTGGAGGGAAGGGGAAATGTATCTCAGCCTATGGACGGATTTATTCATAGCATTATGGTTTCGTGGGGGCTTGGAGGTAGAGGTACTGAAAGAGTGAGATAGTGAAGTTATTTCATATATTAAATCAAATTTTTACTCATTTTTAAACTATTCAATTTCATGAAACAAAAACTAATTTTATTATCGATACTGATAACTATTTTCACATTTGCTGTATCAGCTCAAACTGAAAAAGGTAGTATCTCTATTTCGGGGCGATCTTCATTTGAAGGAGCTTATTTTTCTAATCGTATTAAAGGTGCTAATATTAATATTAGCGACAGGTATGAAATGGATGTGGATGGATATTCTATTACAATCACTCCAAGCATTGGATATTTTGTAATTGATAATTTATCTGTAGGCGCTCAGTCATCATTCTCTATTACAGATGGTGATTATCAAAGTAAAACATCGCAGTTCGTTCTAATGCCAACGGTAGCATATTATTTTCCTACAAAAGGACCTGTAAAACCTTTTGTTGCTATTGGTGCTGGATATACTAATATTTCAATGGAGTTGAGTCTTCAGGGTTCTAATGTTGATAATATGTCATTTGGAGGGTTTGCCTTTGCGGGTGGAGCAGGAGCTGCTTTCTTTGTTAGAAACAATATTTCTATTGATTTGATGTTGGAGTATGCTGAGGTTAGTGCAAAATACTCAAAAGATTCTTCATATAAATATTCGACCAAAGGTTTAGGTGGATCAATTGGATTTTCATTTTATTTCTAAATTAGTTCTTATATTTGAAAATTATATTACTCTTTCAAGAATTCCATAAGTGGATTTATAAATAGCTCAAAAGCTTTCTATTTGAGTGAATATATTCACCTTAGTAGATTCATACTTTTTCAAGAAGTGACATCCTATGAAACAGCTATTCCTCTATATACTTGGTTGTATAATGATACACACAAGCTTGCAGGCCCAACAACTCAAGGGTGTGATTGTTAATGAAAAGGGTAACCCTATCGCAAACTCTACTGTATATATTATGGAAGCTGCCAAAGGTATAGCTGCAGATAATAGGGGAGAGTTTCAAGCTATGCTAACTCCAGGCAACTATACATGTGAATTTCGTTCACTGGGTTATGAAAGTATTCAAAAAAGCATATCGATTGGAGAACACGACCAGTCTGTTCGTGTAGTGCTTCGGGAGTCAACTTTTATGCTGGATGAGGTAGTGGTATATGCAAGTGATGAGGATCCGGCATTGCGCATTATGCGAAAAGCTATTGCCTATGCACCCTATTACCGTTATCAGATAAAGGAGTACCACTCTGAAGCATATATCAAGGGGAGTCTAACCATTTACAAAATTCCCAGATTATTAAAAAGAGCCATGAAAGTGAACTCCAGTGATATCGATATCAACACACTTATTGGAAAGCCACTGATAATGGAGTCGCAAAACAACATTCATTTCTCTTCTCCCGAAACATACAATCAAAACGTAGTGGCTCTTAAAAGTTCTATTCCCAAAGAGTTTAATATCAGCAAGGGGCTAAGTATCATGACATCTAGCATTTACAATAGCGACTTGGATGGTAGAATTTCTCCACTTGCCCCGGGATCATTTAGATTTTATAATTTTAAACTTGAGAATGTGGACTATCAATCCGATTTTATTATTAACAAGATTAAGGTTATACCACGGAAGAAGAATCCTAACCTCTTTTCAGGCTATATATATATTCTGGAAAACAGCTGGAATGTTTACATTGCCGATCTTGTGGCAAGCGAATTGGGCACAACCATTCATTATCGCATCAACTACCATCAGGTTAAGCCTGCAGTATATCTACCTACCACTTACGATGTAACATTGACAATTAATACTATGGGTGTAAAAGGATCGGGGAAATACTACGCTTCGATAAAGTATAATTCGGTAGAAGTGGATGAAATAGTATTTACCGATAAACATTTGGAGGACCAGTTGGCACCTCAACAAAAGGAAATAGCCACAGAATTAGAAAAACTATCTCAAAAAGAACAGCTATCGACCAGAGAGGCGTATAAAATGTCGAAGCTGATGAACGAGATGGTGGAACCTGAAATAGTGAAAGAGCAGCGGGTATCACTTGAGATTAAAGAGATAGAAAGGATCAAAATGGAGGTGGACACACTGGCATGGAAAAGAGACTCAACATTTTGGAGCAACATACGTGTACTGCCGCTTCGAGAAGATGAGATAAGTAGTTATCAGTTGAGCGATTCTCTTTCGGGTAACGACACCGGAGCGGAAAGTGATGGAGGAGTAAATGAGGTAGTGCTGTCTGTTGAAGAAAAACCTAAAAAAATAATCGGAAAATTCATACAAGGTGGTAGGTGGCAAATGAATGACAAACTCACGCTTAGATATGGCGGATTGATGGGTGCCTTGAAAGAGTATAACTTTGTGGATGGCTTTTGGTTGGGACAAACAGTTTCATTGAAATACGATATAGACAAAAAAAGGGATTTTTCTTTTTCTCCATCGCTATATTACACCACTGCACGAAGAGAATGGTTGTGGCATGTTGCTGCATCGTTCAATCATGCCCCAATGTCTCTAGGGCGTTTTGATTTATCTGCAGGGTATATCTCTCGTGACGTGAACAGCATTAACGGTGAATCGAGGCTGATGAATACGCTAACAGCAATCAATCTGGGACAGAATTTCATCCGCTTTTATGATAGTCGTTATGTGAAAGCAAAATACTCCATTTATATTGCTAACGGACTGCAACTATACTCAGGTATTGAATTTGATAAACGATCTATCTTGAGCAACTATACCTCTTATAATTTTATCGGTAAAGAGGTATTTC
>CAZSBA010000160.1:0-2903 GCA_964605035.1 uncultured Proteiniphilum sp.
CAAAGATATTTTTGATATAGCCGAGGGCAACAAAGAGGGCGACAGAGAAGCTGCAATAAAGAGTTTCGAGAAACTTGGCGAGGTTGCAGGATATACTATCTCCGAATCACTCAATATTGTAGACGGAATTGTTGTTGTTGGTGGTGGCATCTCAAAAGCTTATAAATATATTCTGCCTGCAATGATTAAAGAGATGAATGGTGTAAGAAAAAACACCAATGGAGATATATTCCCACGGTTGCAAATGAAAGCTTATAACCTCGAAGATGAAAACGACAAGCAGCTGTTTATGAAAAATGATTCAAAAACAACAAATATACCCAATAGCAATAAAACGGTAATATACCACCAGGCAAAAAAGGTGGGTGTAATTACAAGCAAGTTGGGTACAAGCAGAGCTATTTCTATAGGAGCTTATAATTTTGCACTCAACGAACTAAATACCAAATAACAAATATATAAAAACATATTTATGAGAGCTATTTCAATACTAACATTAGGCATGCTGTCTTTATTAGCATCATGTTCAACCACTAGCACACCATCAGAGAGTCGGTCTAAAACTCCCTCAGAGTGGGTAGACCCCATGATTGGTACAGCACATTCGCGTTGGTTTTTCTTCACACCTGCAGCAATACCATTTGGTATGGCAAAGCCCGCACCGTCAACCGATGGACATTTAGGCAATGCTGATGGGTGGCAGGCGGTGGGCTACGACTTCAGACACACTTCCATAGAAGGATTTGCAAATTTCCACGAGTTTCAGATAGGCGGGGTTGTACTTATGCCCACAGTGGGGCAGCTACAAACAGTGCCAGGTGCTTTAGATAACGTAGAAAGCGGATACCGCTCTAACTTCGACAAAGCAGACGAGATTGCAACGCCGGGCTACTATTCGGTTGTGTTAAAAGATTACGATGTTAAAGCAGAACTTACATCAACCGAGCGCGTTGCCTTTCACAGATACACATTTCCTAAGTCAGAACAGTCTAATATCATTTTCGATATTGGCAATCAGCAAGGCGAAAGCGGTCCGGTTAAAGATGCGCAAGTAACTTATACAGAAGATGGACGCATCGAAGGTTTTGTAACTACATTTCCTGCCTACATCCAAAAGTATCAGAAAGGGGCCGACCTTACAATGTATTTTAGTGCCGTTACCGACGTGCAGCCCGATGCATGGGGCACATTCATCAAGGAAGATATTAAAGCCGGCTCACGCAGCGAAGAGGGCATTGGTGCGGGTCTCTACCTTACCTATAACACCGAAGAGGGCAGTAGCGTTAATATTAAGGTAGGGCTCTCCTACACATCGGTAGAAAATGCACGTCTTAACCTCGAAAGTGAAGCAAAAACCACCACATTCGATGAAGCTCACGAAAAAGCTGTTTCTATGTGGAACGACTACCTGGGCAGAATTAAGGTAGAGGGCGGAACAGATGAAGATATGACTAAATTCTATACCGGTCTGTATCACGCACTGCTTGGTCGCGGTGTTGCAAGCGATATAAATGGTGCTTACCCTAAAAACGATGGTGGAGTGGGGCAGATTCCTCTTAACGAAGATGGAGTGCCCGAGTTTAAACATTATAATACAGATGCTATCTGGGGTGCCTTTTGGAACCTAACACAACTGTGGAGTATTGCTTATCCCGAATATTATGCCGACTGGGTTCAGAGTCAGCTTCTTGTATACAAAGATGCAGGTTGGCTGGGCGATGGAATTGCAAACAGCAGATATGTATCTGGTGTTGGAACAAATTTTGTGAGTCTTGCAATTGCAGCTGCATATAATGTGGGTATCAGAAACTTTGATGTTGAAACAGGATACGAAGCAGCATTAAAAAATGAGATATCGGGCGAAAACAGACCTGCAGGAGCTGGTAAGTTAGATGTAGAACTGTTTGTAAAGCATGGTTACTCACCTCATAGCGGTGACTTCCACATGGATACCACACCAGAAGGTTCGGGCTTCTCGGCCTCGCACACAATGGAATATTCATTCAGTAGTTTTGCAGTAGCCCAATTTGCAAAGCATCTGGGTAAGACCAACGACTATAATAAACTAACAGAACTATCGGAAGGATGGAAGCATCTATTTGATGATGAAACAAAACTTATTCGTCCAAAAGATAAAGATGGTAAATTCTTAGAGGATTTCGATCCTATGGCGCCCTGGGTTGGTTTTCAGGAAGGAAATGCAGTACAGTATACCTACTATGTACCTCACCAAATTGATGAGTTAATTTCACTTGTAGGTGCCGATGAGTTTAATGAGAGACTCGACCAGTCGTTTGAGATTTCGCGCGACAATATATTTGGCGGTGGCGAAACTATCGATGCTTTTGCCGGACTGCACACTATGTACAATCATGGCAATCAGCCAAACCTGCATATATCGTGGTTGTTTAACTTCTCGGGCAAACCATGGCTGTCGCAAAAATGGGTAAGAGCAATTTGCGATGAGTTTTATGGCACCGAAGGTATCCATGGCTACGGTTACGGTCAAGACGAAGATCAGGGACAGTTGGGTGCATGGTATGTAATGTCTGCGCTAGGTCTATTTGATGTAAAGGGTCTTACAGAGATAGAACCATCAATGCAGATTGGCAGCCCGTTGTTCGAAAAAATTACAATCGAGCTAAACAGAGATTACTATAGCGGAGATACTTTTGTAATTGAAACAGAAAACAACAGCAAGGATAATATCTATATAGAGTCGATAAACCTGAATGGCAACAGCTATAATAGTGTGCATATCGATTATGCTAAAATTGTTGAAGGTGGTAATATGAAAATTACCCTTAGCGACAAGCCTAATTACGATATCACAAAATAGTTAAAAAGAATACGGATCGGTGCATCTAATCATTCTGCGCCGATCCGTACTCTTATTTTATTTC
>CAZSBA010000161.1:0-2846 GCA_964605035.1 uncultured Proteiniphilum sp.
CTACGATATCTCATCATTTTTTTGTAATTTTGAAAACTTTTAAAAAGTTTGATTTTAAGGACTAACTCAGATATTAAATGAATATTTCGTACAATTGGCTCAAAGAGTATCTTCAATTTGATTTAACGCCAAAAGAGACAGCCGACGTATTAACTCATATTGGGCTTGAAGCGGAGGGTATAGAAGAGGTGCAAACCGTTAAGGGTGGTTTGGAAGGATTGGTAATAGGTGAAGTGATCACTTGCATTGATCATCCAAACTCAGATCATCTGCATCTTACAACTGTAAATATTGGCAACTCCGATGAATTACTTAATATTGTTTGTGGAGCACCAAATGTGGCAGCAGGACAAAAAGTAGTGGTAGCAACAGTTGGAACAACGCTCTATTCGGGGGATAAGGAGTTTAAGATAAAGCGCTCTAAAATTCGAGGCGAGGAGTCTCTTGGTATGATTTGCTCAGAGGCTGAGTTGGGATTAAGCGATAATCATGATGGTATAATTGTTTTGCCTGAGGATGCCGAAGTTGGGACTCTTGCAAAGGATTATTATAATATTAAAAGCGACTGGGTAATATCAATTGATATAACACCTAACCGTGTTGACGCTGCTTCACACTATGGAGTTGCGCGAGACCTTGCCGCATGGCTTAAACAAGCCGACAAACAGGTTAAACTAACAAAACCTTCGGTAGACAGCTTTGTTATAGACAAACAGGATGGTGGAATTGATGTTATTGTTGAGAACGCCGAAGCTTGCCCAAGATATTCGGGATTAACCATACGTGGTGTAAAAGTGGAAGAGAGTCCCGAATGGTTGAGAGATAAACTACTGGCAATAGGACAGAGACCTATAAATAACATTGTAGATATCACTAATTTTATTCTTCATGAAACCGGACATCCTATGCATGCATTTGACGCAGGCTATATAATTGGTGATGAGGTTGTAGTTAGAACTTTGCCCGAAAAAACAAAATTCACCTCTCTTGATGAAGAAAAACGTGAACTGAGTGATAGAGACTTGATGATATGCAACTCTGAAGAGGGTATGTGTATTGCTGGTGTTTTTGGGGGTATGCATTCGGGAGTAACATTCGAAACAAAGGATATCTTTCTTGAGTCGGCTTATTTTAACCCCTCATGGGTAAGAAAAACTGCACGCAGACACGCACTAAATACCGACTCTTCTTTCCGCTTCGAGCGTGGAGCAGATCCAAACAACACAGTTTATGTTCTTAAAAGAGCAGCTATGCTTGTAAAAGAAATTGCAGGCGGTGAAATTGCGGGAGAAATAAGGGATGTGTACCCAACTCCAATTGAGCCTAAAACTGTAACACTATCGTATGAGAAGACTTCAAAACTTATAGGTAAAGATATTCCCGCAGATATTATCAAAAGCATTCTCGAGAGTCTTGAAATGGAGATTACAAATGAAAATGATGTCAATGTTACATTTAAGATCCCCACATATAGAGTTGATGTTACACGCGACGTAGACGTAATTGAAGATATTTTACGTATCTATGGCTACAATAATATTGATATTAGTGATTCGCTTAAGGCTAATCTTTCATATCAAACACCAACAGACAGGAAGAATAATTTACAGACTTTGGTATCGGAACAGCTTACTGCCAACGGTTTTAATGAGATTTTGAACAACTCATTAACTAAAAGGAATTACTACGAATCGCTGGAGACTTACCCTTTAAAGAATTGTGTTTCGCTTGTAAACCCATTGAGTGGTGATTTAAGTGTAATGCGACAGACTTTGCTGTTTGGAGGATTGGAAAGTATTGTATATAATCAAAACAGAAAGCATGGTGATATACGCTTTTATGAGTTTGGTAATTGTTATTTCTTTGACAGGGATAAGAAAAAAGAAGGTGATATACTTGCTGAATATTCAGAATCTACTTACTTAGGATTGTGGCTGACAGGAAGAAGAACACATAAGAACTGGGCTGCTCTCGAGGAAAAAAGCTCTGTATATGAGCTTAAAGCTTATGTTGAAAGCATTGTTAACAGGCTTGGTATTAGAAATGTAGAGTTAGCTTATGAGCCAATAAAAAATGATATTTTTTCGATAGCTGCTTCAATTAATATAAACAGAAAAGAACTTGGGGCTTTTGGGGTTATATCGAAAAAGATTGCAAAAAGCTTGGATATTGATTCTGAAGTTTATTATGCTGAATTGAACTGGGATGCTTTGTTGAAAACAACAGCAAAAAGGTTTGTTAAATTTGCTGAGATATCTAAGTTTCCGGCAGTGAGTAGAGATTTAGCATTATTGATTGATAAAAATATCACATTTGCTGAGATTGAACAGATAGCATTAAAGTCGGAACGAAAATTACTAAAAGAGGTATCACTCTTTGATGTGTATGAAGGTAAAAACTTGCCTGAGGGTAAGAAGTCATACGCTGTAAACTTTCTACTTCAAGATGAGGAGAAGACTCTTACCGATAAGCAGATTGACAAGGTGATGGAAAAGATAAGGCAGAACTTAGAGAGAGAAATAAATGCAGAGTTAAGATAACGGATTTTATTATTAGGTCACGACTATAAATTATGGGAAGAGCATTTGAATATCGTAAAGCACGAAAGATGAAACGCTGGGGCAATATGGCGCGCGTTTTCACAAAATTGGGTAAGGAGATAACAATAGCAGTAAAAGAGGGCGGCCCCGATCCGGATACCAATCCCCGTTTACGTGTACTTATTCAACAGTCCAAAAAGGAGAATATGCCCAAAGATACCGTAGAGAGGGCTATAAAAAAAGCTACAGATAAAGATTCATCTGACTATAAAGAGGTTGTATACGAAGGATATGGACCATATGGCA
>CAZSBA010000162.1:0-2824 GCA_964605035.1 uncultured Proteiniphilum sp.
CTCTTATGCAGACAATTGATTATTAGATGCAGAAAGAAAGAATTATTATGGGTATTGATCCCGGAACTCAGGTTATGGGGTACGGTATTCTTAGGGTGCTGGACAACAAACCCACTATGTTGGCAATGGGGGTGATGAAGCTGGGGAAGTATGACGATCATTATATTAAACTTGCAAAAATATATTCGCGAATTATTGGGCTAATTGAGGAGTTTTTACCTGATGAACTAGCAATAGAGGCGCCTTTTTATGGTAAAAATGTGCAGAGTATGCTTAAGTTAGGGCGCGCTCAAGGAGTGGTAATGGCTGCAGCAATATCTCGAGATATACCTATTTTTGAATATGCTCCACTGAAAATAAAAATGTCGATTACAGGTAATGGCAGGGCTGCTAAAGAGCAGGTAGCTTATATGCTACAAAAGACATTGCATATTCCCGATGAAAACATGCTAATTGAAATGGATGCAACGGATGGTCTTGCTGCTGCACTTTGTCATTTTTATCAGTCAGATATTGCTACAGGTGACAAGAAATATAAGAACTGGAAAGATTTTGCAAACCGTAATCCTGAAAAGGTTAAAAAGTAGAGATTTTTGAAATTTATTTAAGGAATATTTTTATCTTTGTTTTATGAACCGACTTATATCTCACATAGAATTTTTACTTCACGAGCATAATTGTGTGATTATTCCTGATTTGGGTGGTTTTGTAGTTAACGCAATTCCATCTCAGAAGGATGATAATAATGTTCTTTTACCTCCTACATGTGAATTGGTTTTTAACCGCGATCTGACTCATAATGATGGCTTACTAGCTGAATCATACATGAAAACGTATGATTTGTCGTTTGAAAGGGCTATGTGGAGTATTGAGAATGAAGTGATTGAACTGAAACATATATTACGAGATAAAAATTATTTAGACTTAGATAAGTTGGGTTCATTTTCACTAACTGATGATAATAGATTCACTTATAAGCCAGGCATTTTTGTAAGACCAGAATATTTTGGACTTAGTGCTATTGAACTAAAAGAGTTTGCAGTTATTCAGAAAACTATACCGCTAACCGTTTCTGAGACGGATAGGGGAGGGGCTTTGAAAAAAATTGGTTTTACTGCTGCTGCAGTTGCTGCTATTATTTTATTTATGTTTGTTTTACCTGTTAGTGACACTGCAATTGAAAGACAAACGGCAAATATTTCATATGAAGCCGAATGGTTTAGACCTAAAAATACTACTATAAATAGTCAGGCAGTACAGACTGTTGTTGAGGCCGAAGATCTTTTAGATGTGATATCTGAAGACTTATCAATAGATAATGAGAGTGAGGCTCCTAGTGTGGAAGCATCTAATTCAGGAGTTGAAACGTATACTTATTATATTGTGATGGGTGTTTTTAGAGGTGAAATATCGGCTTCCAAATTAATAGAATCGCTTAAAGATGAAGGCTTCTCTAATGCAAATTGGCTTGAGCGTCCTGAACGATATGATGTTTATGCTGCTTCGTTTAAAAATGAGGAAGAGGCTGAAGTTTACCTTAAAGAAGTACATAAGAAATACACTCAACACTCTGATGCCTGGATATTAACAAGGTAGTTGAAACATTATCAGGTAATATAATAAGGATGAATTTAAAAGATTTTGAAGATAGATTATTAGGTGTCAGTTTTCCGAAAAAAGATGTTTATGGTTCTCTCTCAATTCCTGTTTACCATTCTCTGGCTTTTGAATTTGATTCGGCTGAGGAGATGGAGGATGCCTTTTGCGGTCGTACAAATGAACATACATATTCAAGAATAACTAACCCAACAGTACATTATTTTGAAGAACGGGTTAAAGCAGTAACAAATGCTTTTGGTGTGACTGCACTAAACTCAGGTATGGCAGCTATTAGTAATGCCTTTTTTACATTAGCGTGGAGTGGGAGTAATATAGTGGCATCGCGTCATCTTTTCGGTAATACATATTCGTTTTTTGTGAATACCCTTACTTCATTTGGGGTGGAAATTAGATTTTGTGATTTAACAAATATAGACGAGGTGTCTTCTATGATAGATGACAATACATGTGCTCTGTTTGTTGAGGTTATCACTAACCCACAGATGGAGGTTGCAAACTTAAAAGATTTGAGTAGAGTAGCTCATCAGAAGAATGTTCCTTTAGTTGCAGATACTACTATTGTTCCTTTTTCTGCTTTTAATGCTGCTGATTTGGGTGTGGATATCGATCTTATCTCTAGTACAAAATATATATCGGGTGGAGGCACTAGTTTAGGAGGGTTGATAATTGATTATGGCAATTTCAATTGGGAGCATTCATTTAAACTTAAACAGTATACTAGTTTATCGAAATCGGCATTTCATTATAAACTTAGAAAAGAAATTCATAGAAATTTGGGAGCTTATATGACTCCAGAGGTGGCATATATGCAGTCACTGGGACTAGAAACTTTACACGTTAGATATGAAAAAGAGTCGAAAACATGTTTAGAGTTGGCGAAATTATTACACAATTTGCAGGGTGTTGTTTCGGTAAATTATACAGGATTAGCGGATAATCCGTTTTATGAAATAGGTCTTTCTCAGTTTGGCGAATGTCCGGGTGCTATGCTTACGTTTGATTTGGGGTCGAAAGATTTATGTTATAGATTCTTGAATAGATTGGAATTGATTAAAAGAGCTACTAATCTATTCGATAATGTAAGTCTTATTATTCATCCTGCAAGTACTATTTATGGCACTTATACTCCTGAACAAAGAGAAATGTTAGGCGTAAAAGAAACCACACTCCGTTTGTCGGTTGGACTTGAGAGTGTGGATGCTTT
>CAZSBA010000163.1:0-2745 GCA_964605035.1 uncultured Proteiniphilum sp.
GTGGAGTTGTGGTGGAAAATGAAGAATACATTCATTTTCTTCTTAATATAAGAAGCAGTTCTTATTTATTCGGTTAGTAAAATAAATATCGATTGTTTTTTATTATCAAAAGAAACACGTACCCTGTTTCTTCCATAACTCCACTCTCCACTCTTTTCTTTAAGCTCTCCCACTCTATGCAGCACCCAGGACATCTTTGATGTCCTTTTTTTGCTTTCTCATATTATGATTTAACATCTATTTAATATCATTGTATTATTCTTATTATTAGAATAGCTGTTTCTTTCTTAAAAGGGAATGGGGATTGTATACAGGAAATTTATGGGTAAAATATAACTGTATGACAAGAGAGTAAAAACTCTATCTGAAGCTCTTTTAAGAGCTATCCTTATTCGAGGTGATATTATGTTTAAACAGTTTCAGCGTCTCGGCAAAGCTTTTATGCTGCCGATATCCATTCTTCCTGTAGCCGGTCTTCTTTTAGGCTTGGGCGGATCTTTAACAAATGTAAATACCGTCGCAGCTTATCCTATTCTTGGAGCACCTTGGCTGCAGACTATTTTACAGATTATGAACGCAGCGGGAGGAGCCGTATTTGCAAATCTTCCTCTAATCTTTGCAATCGGTCTTGCTGTAGGTTTAGCCGAAGCAGATAAAGGAACGGCAGGTCTTGCCGGCGGGGTTGCTTATCTCGTCTTTGCAGCCACTATTTCCGGTCTAGCAGGGTTATTCCTTCCAGAAGGCACAGTCCTTGATACGGGAGTCCTAGGAGCCTTAGTTGTCGGTATTATCGTTTCCATACTCCACAACAAATACCGGACAATTCAGCTTCCCCAGTTCTTGGGATTCTTTGGAGGATCGAGATTTATTCCTATTGTATCCTCCTTAACAGCTATTGTTATCGGCGGAATTTTCTTCTTGATCTGGCCTACATTCCAAAATTGGCTTGTTATCGCCGGCCAGTCTATCGCTAAAATGGGCTATATCGGAACCTTCTTTTACGGTTTCCTTTTAAGGCTGACAGGTGCTGTAGGACTTCACCACACCATTTATCCGATGTTTTGGTATACACAGCTGGGAGGCGTCGAAATGGTTTCTGGCCAGCAGATCGCAGGAGCACAAAATATTTTCTTTGCTCAGCTTGCTGATCCGAATCATACTGGTCTCTTTACGGAAGGAACAAAATATTTTGCAGGACGTTTTGCTACGATGATGTTCGGCCTTCCTGCAGCCTGTCTTGCTATGCTTCATTCGATTCCAAAAGAAAGACGTAAAAATTTCCGAGGCCTCTACGGCGGGAATGCTTTAACCTCCTTCTTAACAGGAATCACAGAGCCTATCGAGTATATGTTCTTATTCGCAGCTCCTTGGCTCTATGTAATACACGCCTTTCTTGACGGACTATCCTTTATGATCGCGGACCTTTTGTCCATTCGTATTGGAAATACTTTCTCCGGAGGTTTTATCGACTTTACGCTCTTTGGTATCCTTCAGGGAAATAACAAAACTCATTGGCTTCTTGTTCTTGTAGTAGGAGCAGTGTGGGCTGCTGTGTATTATATCGTTTTTCGTTTTGCCATTTCTAAGTTTAAAGTAGCAATCCCTGGATCTGATGCCGCTTTAATAGAAGAAAAAGAAAGTGCAGCAGCGCAAACAGATACCAGCGATTTATCTGCTAAAGCCTCTTCTATTATCGAAGCTTTGGGAGGAGAAGAAAATCTAGAGAATGTAGATGCCTGTATCACCCGCCTTCGTGTATCCGTAAAAAACCCGGATCTTGTTCAAGATGCACAGCTTAAACAATTAGGTGCAGCTGCTGTTCTTAAGGTAAAAGGAGGAGTCCAAGCAGTATTCGG
Organism: uncultured Proteiniphilum sp.; assembly: GCA_964605035.1. Taxonomy (GTDB): domain Bacteria; phylum Bacteroidota; class Bacteroidia; order Bacteroidales; family Dysgonomonadaceae; genus Proteiniphilum. The sequence goes on from CAZSBA010000163.1 coordinate 1,857, forward strand.
CACTCGCTCCGACTTGATCAAAGAAGAAATACTAAAACAAATTCATAAAGACCAGTAAAGGAGATCTTCATGAAAAAAAACAAAATAATCGAAAATTTAAAACATCAGCTTATCGTATCCTGCCAAGCCCTTCCTGGAGAAGCTCTTTATAGAGAAGAGGGCGGCATTATGAACCTTATGGCGAAAGCAGCGGAAAATGCTGGTGCGAAAGGGATACGCGCTCAAGGAATAACCGACATTAAACAAATCCAAGATACGGTAGACCTTCCCATTATCGGCATTATCAAAAAGAATTATGCGGATTGCGATGTCTACATCACTCCTACTATGGATGAAGTAGATGATCTTGTTGAGTCAGGAGTAGAGATCATCGCTATCGATGCTACCGACCGCCCCCGCCCGGATGGAAAAACTATAGAAAAATTTGTAAAAGACATCCGAAAAAAACACGGAGATATTCTATTAATGGCCGACATTTCCACTTTAAAAGAAGGAATCGCCGCTGAAAAAGCAGGCTTTGACCTAGTCGGAACAACTTTAGCTGGATATACATCTTATTCTGAAAAACGAGATGAACCTAATTATGATCTGCTTAAAAAATTAAAGAAAAACCTAAAAGTTCCTATTATCGCAGAAGGAAAAATCCACACCCCAACACAAGCAAAAAAAGTTTTCGATTACGGCGCTTATGCTGTCGTAGTAGGCAGCGCCATCACAAGACCCGAAGAAATCGTAAAACGCTATATGAAAAAGATCAAAGAAGTTTAAAAGAGAGTATGAGTTTTTTTAAAAAGAGTAGAAGAGTGGAATTGAAAAAGAGTGAAAGAGTGGAGTTTGTGGTGGAAAATGAAGAATACATTCATTTTCTTCTTAATATAAGAAGTAGTTC
>CAZSBA010000164.1:0-2649 GCA_964605035.1 uncultured Proteiniphilum sp.
TTTTTTTATGCGATTATTTTTACTGAATTTTTACTTGCGAAACTTGAATTATTTATTATATCATTCCAAATGAATTACATCCCCCCCCTCTACAACGCCGGTGCGTGTCCTCCTTTGTGGCTTCCTTTTGGGTGGTGGAGGCAGGTGGCGCCTGTCATTACCAGGATGGAGGAGAATTGTTTGCCGCAGTATTTGCAGTTGTACTTTGTTTTTTCGCTTCCTTCGTATAGTTTGTGGTTGCCTTTGTTGGATCCGTTGGGGTGGCGCACACAGGAGGCGGTTGTCAGCAATCGAATATCCGGGAACTTATGTCCACAATATTCTTAATATGCTCCAAAAGCGTTTTTTCGCTTTCTTCACTTTCTTCTCGCTCCCCTCCTCTACGTGTTTGCTCTTTTAACTGTCTCATATCTGTTATTTTTTTGGCAAAGATAGGGAGGAGGTGTGCTGAATGACAGCAGAGGAAGGGAGGATTTGACATACTAAAAATAATGGTTTGGCCTTCAAACAATCCGCTTAACAATTGTTATCCGAACCATCATTTTTGTTTAATAAGAGTCGACCTACCGGATACTATACTCCAATCAGTCCTGCATTCATATAAATATGGGCTTCTTTTCAGAGCTCTATACGTAAATTATCACATCTGACAAAGTAGCCTTTGCCTTTATCATTGTTCGCCAAAAATCGTTGATATTTTTGATTATCTGAATAATATATGTCAAATAAATTTAGAATGCACTTTTATACTTTCTAATATTAAATGCTTCATATTGAGTTAATCAAATAAAACTTCTAGTTCAAAAGAGATTTCTGTATTAGAGGAACAGCGATTTTGCAACTTGGCATTTGACTTAAACACGGGTGTGACACTAACTTTTAAGCCAATCTCCATAATCGAATCTAAATTATGAGTTGCTGCTGTTCTAATTGTATATGAGCCCTTAAGCTTTTGTTCCGAGCTATAACGCAGCTCTTCCAATCGCCTCATAATCATAGCGTCCCCAACAAATCCTCTACTTAGTATATACTCTTTGACTTCATCGTAAGTTTTTATGTTTTTCTCTCCAAATTTTCTGTTTATATTGATAGTCCTTTCTAACTCTTCTATCTTCTTTGATTTATAGTCAGCACTTATTTCCACTTCTTTCGCTGTCACTCCACCAGAGACATCTAATTGCCGTTCTTTTTTCTTTAGCTCAATGATTTTTCCATTAACAGACGTGGCACCCATAAAACCAAATATAGTTATGTATGATTCAATCTTGTTTGCCGAGAATACTTTTTCTACATTATCGTCTAACAAAACATAACTTTGTATCGATTTGTCATAAATGTACGTTTCATTAAGTTTGGGATATATATGATGTTGTATCAAGAGAGGAGCATTAGTTACAGAACAAAACTTTTGATCTATAGAATTATTCAAATCTTCGTACCAACCTTTTTCAATGGCTTTTACATCTAATTCATCCAAAACATGGATTAAGCTAGGATATTGTGTCGTACTCATAGTTTTATTATATGTTATTATTATGTAAGTAGTATACTATTATTGACACGATGGAAAGAACTGCGATTGCAATGATAATTGTTTTCGTTGAGATCGGCTTTCTATGATCATAAATACTATCAAGCACACTCACTTGACAAGTTTTCCCATTAATCCCCGCTTCTTCTTGTAAACGAGCAATCACTTCCTCTTTATTTTTCGTGTCGCAATAGAACATAAAACCTATGTTGCGACCAACGATGTCTTTTTCTTCAAAGTATCCTTTCAAGAAGTATCCTTTGGAAAAACAATAAATAGAATCATTACTCTTTTGGTTCTTCAACTCTTTGTCGAACTTGAAAAGGATATCATACAATTCAGCATAGCGAGGATGAGAAGGAGGAGTGATAATATCGCCATTGCAAGAAATAACATTCTTGCTTTTATTCTCGGGATCTTGATACCATAATATATTTTTCATCCTTTTTGATTTTTAAATAATACTCCATTAATGTAAGCATCAATTTCTTTTTCATCTATAAAGTTTAATAATGCCAGATTATCTTCAGTACAGTTGATGTTTTTTAGAAATTGAGGAGTAAACCGTTTGACTACCTGATCTTTTACTCTTTTGCGGTCAAAGACTGTTTTTGCTAATAGATCTATATGGGTGCCAACAACATGAAATGTTCTTTCCTCATTCATATGATTATGTATTTTCTTCAAGCGCATCTTAACATCATCTGTAACATCTTGGTCTTCGAGAAATTTTTGAATATCGAATAAAAAGATAATCATATCATTTTTTTCAATAAGCTCTTGGTAATAACGACCCACCATTTCTTCTCCTCCAGCTATATCAACACTCTGCTTAATTCTTCTTTCTATTCCGTTTATAGTAACAATTTTCTCCGGCACCTCATTAGCTCCTATTGTTTGACCACATTGAATACCTCCTTGACATATTCTATTCCAAAGCGTAGTTTTTCCACTCTGTTCTGTTCCGAGAATGGCGATATTTTCTTCCTTGGCAGGCAATAACAATTTATTAATACCTATTGAAACTAATAGACCAGCAAGTCCAATTAACATATGCCATATTAAGGGGGGGAGCCAAAAGTACGAAAACACATTAAATTCTATCACATCCATAATTA
>CAZSBA010000165.1:0-2590 GCA_964605035.1 uncultured Proteiniphilum sp.
ACAGAGGCTATAGGAAAGGTGTTTCACGTGGGACACGGAAATACTAATGACAAAGCTTCGTGGAGTATACCTCATTTTCATGATAAGGTAATTGAATATTTACTTCCGGAAAGTACTGATAGAAAGCTGACGCGTGAAGAGGCGCTTTTTGAAAACACCCGTTTGTATGATCCAGAATCAACGGAAATATGGAAACTACCCAGAGGTGCAGCATGGGAATCGCCTGATGTATTGGATGATGCCTATGCCGATGGTCGTGTTGCCAGACATGCCATTAATAGATTACGAGAGCTGAATAAGAATATCGATCAACCTTTTTTCATGGCGGTTGGTTTCGCTCGGCCTCATCTTCCTTTTAGTGCACCAAAAAAATATTGGGATTTATATGACCCGGAAAATCTACCAATGCCAAAATACGAAAAAGACCCAGAAGACGCACCTTCGATGGCAATTAAGAGAGGAGGTGAGATTGATCAGTTTAAACCAATTCCTGCTGGTAAATATGTATATGAAGACTCGCTAACACGCAAACTTATACATGGCTACTATGCATCCATGAGTTATATGGATGCTCAGTTAGGGAGAATTATTGATGAGTTAGAACGTTTAGATATGATTGAAAACACTATAATTGTACTATGGGGTGATCATGGCTGGCATTTGGGTGATCATGGTTATTGGACAAAGCACACCAATTATGAGCAAGCTAACAGAATTCCATTAATTATAGTTGATACTCAAATAATTGATGCAGGAACTTCAACTTCACAGTTGACTGAAACAGTTGATATATATCCTACATTAGCTGATTTGTGTGGATTAGGTGAGCCAGTTGCACCACAGCCCATTGATGGCTTAAGTTTAGTTACTGTACTAAAGAATCCCGAAAAAAGAATACGAAATCATGCATATCATGCATATCCTCATGGGGGTTATATAGGAAGGGCAATTAGAACAGAAAGATACAGATTAGTAGAATGGCAGAACTGGGAGAAACCCGAGGATGTATTGTATGAGCTATATGATTATAATGATGATCCATTAGAAACAAATAATATTGCAGAGAACGAACCTGAGATAGTTGAGATGATGAAAAGAATTATATCTAAACATCCCGAACCAATCAGATAGTTAAAAGTTATCTACTATGAACAAACTAATAATATACACAATAACTTTATTTTTAATAGGGAGTGTTTTATCCTGTAGCGATCCTGTAGAGGAAATTGATAATACAGTTGTTTTGAACGCCGTTGAAAAACTTATATCACCAATTAATAAGAGTACAATAACAATTGATGATTTGAGGCTTGTAGAAAAGTTTGAATGGCAAAAAGCAGAAACAAGTAAAGGAATCGTTCCTGATTATGAGGTTATTTTTTTTAAAGAAAATGGTACTTCATCAGAAGCTATATATTCTATTAACACTGCAACCAATAGCACATCAATTAATCATAGCAAACTAAGTGAAATTGCATCAAAAGCGGGTATTAATATGGGAGAAAGCGGAACAGTTAAGTGGACTGTTAGAGCTTACTACGAATCTCTCTCTGTTGTATCTAATGTAGTTAACGAATTTGTTATTACTCTGCCTAAAGTAAAATCTGAGGTTACTAAACTATATATTACTGGCAGTGCTACTGAGTTTGGCGATGATATTGCAGATGCAATGGAATTCACAAAAATATCGGATAGCGAATATAGAATCTTCACTGAACTTAAGGCCGGACTTTCTTATAATTTTATAAGTAATATTGAAGGGGACGATATACGTTATTTTTCTGTGAAGAATAATAAGTTAGCCGAGGATGGATCAGCATCAGAAATAATGAAAAGTGGTGTTTATAGAATAAATGTTGATATATCTAATGAAACCGTCAGTTTGAAAGAAATTACAGACCTATCTTTATATTATGCTATCAAACATAGGGCAATAAGTCTTCAATATGAAGGTGAAGGAATTTGGAAAACAGTTTGTCTGATTAATTTTTCACAAGAACAGTGGGGAGATGAGACCAGATATAAGTTTAGAATGTCGGAAGGAAACATAAATAAGTTTATTGAGAAATCTTCAGATAGTGATTTCTCAATGAAAGAAAGTGTTATATCAAATCACGACCAGCAATTATGGGATGGCGTTTGGTCATATTCAAGTAATCTGAAGAATAAATGGGCAGAAGTAATTGTGGATATGTCAAATTATACTCATTCTATTAATGCAGTTGCAGAAGACTTCAGTCCAGTTTCATCCTCCTGGAGCGACCTTGCAAACCATAGCACATCAGAATTTATAAAAGGATTCTGGAATTCAACTGAAAAGCATTTTAATAATAGTATATCTGGCACTATAAATAGATATGATTACTGGCCTGAAGCTCATGCAATTGATGTAATTATTGATGCATATTTAAGAAGTGGAGATAATACTTATAAGCAGATAATATATGATTTTCATGAAGGTGTGAAGAGAAAGAATGGCAACACATTTAAAAATTCATTTTATGATGATATGGCTTGGCACGGTTTAGCGCATCTGCGTGCTTTTGAAGCCACTCAAGATACGCGTTATGAAACCTCGTCGAGGGAATTA
>CAZSBA010000166.1:0-2579 GCA_964605035.1 uncultured Proteiniphilum sp.
TCAACTTTTATGAACTAAAATCGGCAAGTTAGCAACTTGCGAAACTTGAATTAAGAAATTAATATGTATCCCAATCGGTTGAAATATTTTATGCTCTTCTTTTTAATTATATATAGTTCAAAAGGATTCCCTGTTGAACTGAATTTCAGATATTATAAAGCGGAAGATGGGCTTTCTTCAAATACTGTACATACCGCTATACAGGATTCAAAAGGGTTTATGTGGTTTGGCACAGAAAATGGACTGAATAAGTTCGATGGATATGAGTTTACAGTATATAATAATATCCCAAGGGATAAGAATTCTCTGATCAACAATTTTGTTTATTCCTTAGCCGAAGACGACAAGGAAGTACTTTGGGTAGGTACTGAACGTGGTGTTTCATTATATGATCTCAATAAAAAAAAATTTACATCCCTGTTGATTACCACAAAGAGTGGTATTCAAATATCAGGAAGAATTCAAAATATGATTTATGATAATGGTAAGGTTTGGATTTCTTCGGCTACTCAGGGAGTTTTTATCTGTGAAAATGAAAAACTTACACTTTTTCCCTTTGAGAAGTTCAAAGTTGACACCACCCGTTCCATTTGGGTAAATACAATTTACAAAGACAAGGAGAATATCATTTGGGCTTCTGTGGAGAACACCGTACATCAGATATATAAATTTGATGAGATTTCCAATGAGTTTGCCCCAGCATTTCCTTACATGAATGTTAGTGACCAAAAAGAATTACGCTCTTATAGCATGTTGGAGGATTCTTATGGAACACTTTGGTTCGGAACATGGACTAATGGTTTAATAGCAGTGGACAAGAAAGAAGGGATCATTAAAGAAAGATATTTAAACAGACCGGGCATTGATCGCATCATGCATATCCATAAAATCACTGAATATGACTCTAAAACTCTACTGATTGGATCAAACGACGGACTTACATCCTTCAAACTTTCTCTTGTGGAGGGAAACAGGTTGGATCAACATTTCAGAGAGCCGAAGTTATCTAACCGGTTTGTTTATCCCATTTATAAAGATGTTGAAGGCGGACTATGGATTGGAACATATTATGGAGGTATAAATTATGCATCTCCCAACCGAAATTATTTCACCGAATACACTGATATTAAGCATGAAAACTCCATTACCGGAAATGTGGTTAGTTGTTTCTGTGAAGATGGACGAGAAAATTTATGGATAGGCACTGAAGATGGAGGATTGAATCAACTGGATTTGAAAACAGGAACCTTTACCTCCTTCGCTTACTTAGAAAATCGGAACAATTTTACATCAAATAATATTCAAGCACTATGTGTCATTCGTAATCAATTATGGATAGGTACTTATTCAGGAGGGCTTTATATAATGGATCTCGATACAAAAAGGGTAAAACATCATTATAGTGATAACAACAACAAGAATTCACTCGATGCAAATAACATATACTCTATTTTCAATGATTCTCAAGATAACATCTGGATAGGTACCACTTCAGGAATAAATATATACAACCCGGAGTCAGATGACTTCAAACGTATGCTTTATTTGAATGAATATGTGATTGATATTACTGAAACAGGAAATTATATATGGTTTGCAACTTTAAACAAGGGTCTTTACAAATATAACAATAAATCCGGAGAATGGACACAGTACATGTTTGATCCTTCTGATACTACCTCTTTGATCAGTAATGATGTTAACACGCTTCGTGTTGACGACAAACAGCAACTCTGGATCGGTACAAATCAAGGGCTATGTCGGTATAATCCTGATCAGGACAATTTTATTGATGAAGATGTGAAGTTTCCAAGTAACTATATTTGTAAAATATTTGTCGACAAAGGCAATCTTTGGATAAGTACACTCAAAGGTCTAATTTGTTATAATACTTCAACAAAGGAGTATCTGCAATACACTCAAAGTGATGGCTTATTAAGCGACCTTTTTTCTTTGAATTCCGGATTAATATCCTCCGATGGCAGAATATATCTTGGTACTCCAAAAGGATTTAATGACTTTTATCCCAGACAATTGGTCAGGAACGACTACAATCCACCCATAGAAATAACTAAATTTCATCTATTTAACAAAGAAAGTAATATAGATGATTATATTACTATCGACCATAGAAACCACCCCAAGCTAACACTTACACATAATAACAACTCTTTTAGCTTTGAATTTACAACACTAAGTTACTTTGCTCCTGAAAAAAACAAATATCTTTTTAAATTGGAAGGATTTGACAAGGAATGGAGCGATGCAGATAATAGCAGAAAAGCAACATATACAAATATCCCTCCTGGTGAATATCAGTTTAGAATAAAGGCTTCCAACAACGATGGTATATGGAGTGACAATAATTACGCTTTAAGAATGGCAATCAAACCTCCTTTATGGTGGAACATTTGGTCAATTATTTTATACATTTTGCTAATTACCTCTGGTATCATCTATCTGTTTTACTGGTTAAGAGAAAAAGATATTAGAAAAAATGAAGAAAATTTTATTAGAAATAAAAATGAAAAAGAACGGGAGACCTACCGATCTCAAATTGAGTTCTTCACCAATGTAGC
>CAZSBA010000167.1:0-2577 GCA_964605035.1 uncultured Proteiniphilum sp.
GCGCACCCCCAGACGGCTGCCGCGGGCGTTGAGCGTTGAGGAGACCGCCACGCTGTTGGGGTCGCTGCGTTGCAGCCGGGACCTGTCCATTGCGGGGTTGATGCTCTACTGCGGGCTTCGTTCCTGCGAGGTCCTGGCCCTGGCGGTCACCGACGTCGATATCGGCGGCCGGTGGTTGAGTGTCCACGGCAAGGGCGGCAAAGACCGCCGCGTCCCCCTTGACGAGGACCTGGCCGCGATGATCGCCTCCTACCTCCTGACAGACCGGCCCGAATCCTCATCACCTGTGTTGTTCCTCAGCGCGAAGGGCCCCACCCGCGGGCAACCACTGACGGCGGCTGGGTTGCGCAGCATCTTCCGTTACCACCGCAGCATCACCGGGATCGTTGCCGGCGCCCCACATGCTCTGCGTCACACCTTCGGCACCGCCTTGGCGGAGGCCGGGGTTGACCTGGCAGTCATGCAGGCCCTGCTGGGGCACGCCCACGTCGACACCACCGCCCGCTACATCCACCTCGCCCCGACTCACGTGAAGGCCCAATACGATGCCGCTCGCACCCGTCAACGCCTCAACCGTCCCTGACCCCTCCGAAACCCCCAAGCAGGTGGTGGCCGCCTACCTCACCCACCAACACCGAACCGGTCGGGGCAATGTCTCCTTCACCCAAGCAGCCAGAGTGTTCATGCGTCGCTGGCCCCAGCCCCAGAACTGGGCCGACGAGGCACTTCAGGTCCAACTCTCCGCAGGTTGCGCTACCCGTCCATTCATCACGTTCCTGCTGGTCACCGGACGGTTGCACCCGGGCTGGGACTACATGGTGAACCGGAAGTTCTCCTCGCTCTGGCGCGACGTCGAAGACACCGCCATCGGGGCAGACCTTGAGGCGTTCATCGAAGCCGCCCGCGGTTGCGGCTACAGCGAGCGCGTTGCCTCCGCGATGGCCTCCCAAGTCATGGCTCGGGTGTTGTTTGCCACCGGCAGGCCGCTGTCACAGACCACCTATACCGACTTCGACGCCCTCACCGCCGCTGGCGTCCGGCGTCAACACGCCACGGGCAGGACTTGGAAGCACTACCGCGCCGCGGCGACAGCAACGAAAACGGTGCTGTTCCACATGGGAATTCTGCCCGCCCTGCCCGAGCCCTGCCAGCAACCTTGGCCCTTTACCCGTCGCCTCGAGGGCATTCCGGAGCCGATGCATTCGATCCTGGTGCGATACCTGCAACGCAAAACTGTGACCTGCAAACCCAAGACAGTCTCCTGCCTGGCCACCCGACTGAAGCACTTCGCCACCTTCATCACCGCCATCGATCCTGAACTGATCCCGTCGGAATTGACGCGCTGCGATCACATCGAACCTTGGCTGGTGTCCCTGCCTCACACCCTCAACTCCACTACCGGGGCGTTGGTCACCGTCGCTGACCAGGCCCGCCGGATCTTGGCCGCGGCCAACTTTCTGGCTGACATCACCGAGTGGGACTGGCCCGAAGCCCCAACACGGAGGCTGTTCTACTCCTCCGACAATCCGCGGCTTCCCCAGCCACTGCCCAGGTTCCTGCCACCCGACGCGGACCGTCGCCTCACCGAAGAACTCACCGCCTCCGAAAACCGGTTGGCCGCTGATGCTCTCCTGCTGCAGCGCGCTTGCGGGCTCCGTATCGGGGAACTCCTTGACCTTGAACTCGACGCCGTCATCGACACCCCCCACCTCGGATCCTGGCTCAAGGTCCCGCTGGGGAAACTCGACACTGAGCGCATGGTCCCAATCGACGAGGAAGCACTGAACCTCATCGACCGCATCATCGCGCTGCGTAGCCCGGGACGGGCGATCCGACACCCCCGCACCGGGAAACCCGCACAATTCCTATTCACCTCCCACGGCCGCCGCGTGACAGCCACCGCACTGCGCGGCGAGCTCCGCAGGGCAGCGACAGCCGCCGGGATCGGGCACGTCACCCCGCACCAACTTCGTCATACCTACGCCACCGCCCTGGTCAACGCCGGAGTTTCACTCCAAGCCCTGATGTCGATCCTCGGGCACGTCTCCGCCGAGATGAGCCTGCGCTACGGCCACCTCTTCGACACCACCGTCCGCGCCGAGTACGAACGAGCTCTCGACCTGGCCAAGAACCGCATTGGCGCCCTACCCCAACCCGCCAACACTGACACCGTCGAGCCCGCCACAACTTGGTTGACTGGGCCGACGATCAAGACCGCCCTGGCGGGCGGGCACTGCCTCCGCGCCCCCGCGCAACAGGCCTGCACCTACGCCAACATCTGCGAACACTGCCCCAGCTTCCACACCACGATCCAAGACATCCCCATCCTGACCCGGCAACGCGACACCGCCGCAGTCTTGGCCGACGACGCACAACACCGCGGATGGGACAGCGAAACTGAGCGCCACCTCAAACTCATCACCCGGCTCAACACCCTCATCGACACCGCCACGACACGCCCGAACGCCGAATGAAACCAGACACCTCCATCACCGCAAAATCAGCACAGATTAGCCGGTTAATGCTTCGATAACGCCATGGCTGAATCGTTCTTCGCCACGCTGAAGACCGAGTTCT
>CAZSBA010000168.1:0-2548 GCA_964605035.1 uncultured Proteiniphilum sp.
ATTTCATCACCAACATGATATTTCTTTTTACCATCTATGGTTTTATTTGAACCTATATCTACAACCATCATATCGGAAGTTATGCCAACAAATTTTACATCTTTATCAATCGCCTCAAGGTCTCCATTATCTACATCAAGCATACCGAAATCAAGGATTGCCTTCACAGTAGTGTCGTTTCGGTCTGTGTCGCTAAAATCGGCTGTGTGACCTATGTTGGCATCACTTAAAACGCCTTCGGGTACAATCTTTTTCTTCTCCAGTTCAATAATATTTGCTCTAAATTCAAATGTGTCGGTGTGAAGGCCCAAAAACTGTTCGTTCTTTAATGGACTTACTCCAAAGAAAGCTGCCTCTCCTACCCTAAAATGGTTAATGTTTTTTGGCACGGTTCCCTGATCGATTAGCGGTAGAGTTATAGATGAACCACCTGATATAAATTTTAAATTTTTCTTAAAGCGTGCAGATATCAATTCCTTGTATATAGATAGCTGAAGCAATTTATCGTAATTTGGCTCGATACCATACATGCAACCAAGGTTGGAACCTAATCCTATTACCTCGATATTAGGCATATTAAAAACCCTTTCATAAAACGATATCAGGTCTTCTCTATTAACCCCTTCACGTAACTCTCCAAGTTCTATCATAATAATAACCTGATGAATTTTGTTTTGTTTTGCAGCAGCCTGATTTAATGCTTCAATTGTACTGAACGATGAGTTAAGTGATATATCGGCATACTTAACAACCTCATCTGCATAAACCTCAGCTGGTGGTTTAATGTAGATTGTTCTCATATTTGGATTAACCTCTCTTAGATTTCTCAAACTGGTTAATCGAGAATCGCCCACAGAGTTTATATTTTCAATTACATCATCTGTTAGTATATGTTTCAGAAACTCCTTATCTCCCGAAAACACCTTTGTTACAAGGCTCCATTGGAAGTTATGCTTTTCAAAAAAATCGCTTAAACTCTTTATATTTTCTTTTATCTTCTGTGTCTGTATTATAAGCTCGGCCATAATTATTTCTTTAACCTCATTTCGAGATAGGGGTTTGTAAAACCGAATTTCTCATACAACATTTTAGCAGGATTATCGGCATCTACGTGTAATGCAATATCTCCATCGGTCTCTTCAATTGTGCGCTTTATAAGCTCCTTGCCAATTCCTTTACCTCTGTGATTTTTATCTGTAGCGATATATACCAGAATATTCTCAGGAATATATCCATCCATACCTGTTCTATTAATGACTACTGCAGCTCTGATCTCCCCATCTTCCTTCAATACCATAGTAAATCCACCAAAAGAAGTAAACTCCTGTAATGAGTAATCTATTGCTCTTTCAATTTGATTTTTTGGATCGCCATACTGTTGAAGATTCTCGAATAAGAAATCTATTACTTCACTTTTTTCTGAGCCAGTTGGCTTGTTCTGTGTGTTAAATATTATTGTTTGTATCATAACTAATCTGCTAAAGTAGACAAATCAAATTAGAAAATGTATAAAAACCATAGTTCTTTTTTAACAAATCACTTTGAAGCCTCTTTTTCAGGCACTTATAATACATTGAAAATCATGATATTATATTTGATGATATAAACACAGTTTATGCTACATTGACCTAGATGAAAACATAAATATACATGAAATTAGTTTGAAGATTAAACTTATAATAATTGATTATATTTGTTATTTATTAAATACTTAATGAGATTATGAGACTTTGGTCATTACATCCTAAATACCTAGATACTAAGGGTCTTGTTGCGTTGTGGAGAGAAGCATTGCTAGCCAAGCATGTTTTAGAAGGAAAAACTATAGGTTATAAGAATCATCCACAGCTTAATAGGTTTAAGGATTCGGGTAATGCTGTAAACTTTATTAATGGGTACTTGAGTGAAGTTTTACTAGAAGCTAATTCACGTAATTATAATTTTGACAAAAATAAAATCGATTGGAGCTTCACTCGTGGCTATTTAAACGTTACTAATAGTCAGATGGTGTTTGAAAGAGAACATCTGTTGAAGAAGTTAGAGGTAAGAGATTTTGATAGATTTAGGCAGGTTAGTTTAATTACAGATTTAAATCCTCATCCATTATTTAAGATTGTTGAAGGTGAAATAGAAAATTGGGAAATTATCTGAATAGTTACTCATAAAATTTCCCAATTAAAAAACACAATCAATATATTCTTACCTGCTAAAACTTAATCATAACACCAATTGCAGGTAATACCGTTCCGTTGTATGTTTGTATTTGTCTAAGTATATGTTTTTCAGGGTCCGAAGGATCATCCATAACTATTCCGTTTGCATCTTTATTTGTATATATAGGATTTCCCTCTGATTGGAAATTATATGCATTCTGAACATCAAGATAGAAGTTGAGCATCATCTTCTCAAAATAATACTCCTTGTCTAGTCTTAAATCTAACTGATGCGAATCTTTCACTCTTAGCGAGTTGTAATTGTTGTAATCTATATAAGGTCTGTTGTTAACACTCCAGGCATCCTTATTACTTGATAGCTCCATATCAATTGG
>CAZSBA010000169.1:0-2468 GCA_964605035.1 uncultured Proteiniphilum sp.
TGTATTATGTTAATTTTAGGAAATCTTAAAATTAACATAAGTAGAAATTTATTTTAGGCAAGTGACTAAGTCAAAGATATCTTGCCCATTTAATTCTTACGCGTTCAGTATTATTATTATTATTTTCAGTAGTATCATCTTGTCCTCCAGGTAGAGTGATTGTAGTATTTTCTTGGGTAGTTCCAGCAAAATTAATATCTGTAGAACCACCTAATGATGAACCACTATCCTTTCCAAGGGCGGCTGCAAGAATTGAGCCTTTTAAACTAGTTGATCCACCTGTAATAATCTTATTGCCTGCAATAATGTTACCTTCAACTTTAGCTGAACCATTAAATGTAATATCACCACCATCATATGAAAGTACGCATGTTTCTAGAGATATAGAATTTGAACACGAACCTGCTAATAGACCAATATTACCTATACTTGCTGGAATAAGAGAGCTGGATGAACTACATAAATTAGTTGGCATATTAAAGTTTGAACTATTGCAAGTTGTTTGACTACCAACATAGTTTGGAGCTTTCAGTTCAATATTACCATTTCCATACTTAATATTTTTAGTACTAATTATTGTGTTAGTGTAGTAACCACCTGAAATTTCAATGTTTCCTTTAAAAAATAAAATGCCTGGAGCAAGAGAAGACTGTGAACTTTGAGTGTCTTTGAGTATCCACGTGTCATTTTCATATTTAATAATATCAGGACCATTATCAACTCGACGTCCTAGATTAGCTACGATATTTGAAGTGCAAAAACCATTTGTATCTATAGTTTTACACAAGTAACCCCAAGACCTTTGATTATTTAAAGTACGTTGCCCGATATAATATTCGCCTTCAGGAACACTTTGAACATTTCTAACATAAACTATAACTTTATTTTGATTATTAACACTAAATACATAATTTGCTTGTTCTTCATAAAAAAGTGCATTTACCAAAGGTTTACTAGCCATTGTGACAGTAACTAAAGCTCCTGTTGGATTCGCGACCTTTGTTCCTGCTGGTATAGTTTGAATTTTTTGAGGAAACTTATCAGTACAATTTGAAAATGATACTGCTTTGAGTAATGTAAAGTCAGTCCAATTTTTTTGAACACAAGTTAATACATCACCACTGGTAGCATACGCTAAGTTTTTTCCATTACTTGAATGATTAATTTTTAAATTAGCTAAAGCTTTTTCAATAGATGCATTAGTAATACTTATATTTTCTCCTGCTATAGCAGACCCAATTTTTGAATTTCCTCCTGCAAAAATGGATGATTTAGTATCAATACTATTTACAGCACCACTACTATCAATTGTTACATTCTTATCTGCATAGATATCACCTTCTGACCAAGAGCCATCTGTTATAACTGTACCTTTTGATGAAATAAGGTTTACATGACCACTACCTGATAAATTTACATTTCCATTAGAGTAAATGTTTTCTAATCCTTCGATACCTGCTCCAGAAATATTTACGTCGCCAATTACATTTAAAGTTTTTATACCTTTAATTGAGTTAGCTGTAAAATTTCCAGCGACATTAATAACTGCACGCTCATTATCGCCATTAGATAGAGTAATACCGCCTTTAGCATCAAGGTTCCCGTAGAAATTCATTGCACCTGGAAATGAAGTGTTATGACCTGAACTATTATTTTCTGGTGTAGAGTCAGAAGTGAAGGAAATTTCGTAAACGATTTGTATTGTGGAAGATGCTTCAGACTTTTCGCTTACATTCTGAATATTTGCAGTCACACGGTATTGTTTGGGATCATTACTCGTTTCAATACTGCTGATATTATTTACTTTCAGCTCACGACCACCTTGAACGTTAAGTGTCAAATTTTGATTATCCAATGATGCAATACCTGCCGCATCTAAGCTATTTAGATATTTTCGAAAAATCTCTACACCTGTCCAAGCTCCTGACTGAGCATTAGTTAAAGCATGACTCGAAACTAAACTTTTCTGAGAGGTATTAATATAATAAGCTGTTCCTAAAGCTGAAGCTGCAATAGCCAATGCAACGAGTAAAACTACAAGGACAGTTGCAAAACCACGTTGTGCATATGGGGTGTGTTTATTTTCTATTGTCATTAGCTTTACTCGTTAGGAAGCAATGTTTAAGAGGCAAATAGGAACTTGAACTGTTTCCAGTCCCGCAATTTTTTGAGTACTAGTTTTTGCAGAAATAATAATTAATGGGTACTGGGAACTTTCCTCTATTGTTCCTGCTCCAAATGGAGTGCACGCAGATGTAGTCTGGCTAAATGTAATCTGTTGTGGATTTGATTTGTCAGTAGAAAAATCTACTAGGTTGGCCAGAGTACTTTGTACTTTCCACTTAAATGAACCTAAATTTAAGGTTCCATTACAAGGAGCACCACTATCATTTTCAAAACCCTCAAGCAAAATAAATCTTCTTTTTTTATTATCTGAACTTTCAACATCAGCAAGTCCTTGGCAAACT
>CAZSBA010000170.1:0-2463 GCA_964605035.1 uncultured Proteiniphilum sp.
GGATTTTAGTTATGTAAAGATCTAACTTAACCTCTATTTAAATCTTATCTTCCTTTTATTTAAAAAGGGATTATAAGGGCAATATAAGAGCGATATAAGGCCAAAGTAGGAATAAAATAAGAGCGAAGTGCGGTTAAAGACTATTCACTATATAGCAAATATGGCTTGCGCTGTAATCTGAATTTCTCAACATCGTCCACCCATTTTGCTTTAATTTCGTCGGCCGATTTTCCTGCAATTATATCTTGACGGATATAATCAACACCTACGAGTAATTCAAAGAAGGAGGTGAAGAATTTATTACCTATGTTAAGATTGTTGTATGCATCGATAACATAAGATAAATCAAATCCATTCTCAATTATTACATTGTCAGGAGTTTCACGAAGGTCCACTCCAAAGCATTTTTTATTTAGTAAAGGAGGGTTCTTAGCTCCGGCTACACTTCGTGGGGTGAATGAGAAATTTGAGTTTTTATAATCTGGGTGGCCATAAACTTCAAACGGAAATGATGTTCCTCTGCCAAGGCTCATAACTGTTCCTTCAAAAAGGCATGTTGATGGATACAGGTATATTGAATGAATATTGGGTAGGTTAGGAGAGGGAGCAATAGGCAGTTCATATAGAGTTTGATGGGTATAGTTTTCGCATGGAACAACAGTAAGATCGCAAACCCTGCCTTGAGGCAGCCATTTTTCTCCATTAATCATAAGAGCTAGTTCACCAAGTGTCATCCCATGAACAACAGGTATTGGCAGAGCACCCACACCCGACTTGTGTTTCATATCCAAAATAGGGCCGTCAATATACATTCCGTTGGGGTTTGGTCTATCAAGTACAATCATCTTCTTGTTGTGCTCAGCACATGCATCCATTAGTCTCATCATACTGATGTAGTAGGTGTAAAAACGTAGACCCACATCCTGCATGTCAAAAAGCAACACATCAAACTCCTTCATTTTTTCTGCAGAGGGTTTGCCGCTTCCACTACCGTATAGCGACCAAATAGGTATACCAGTTTTTTCATCTACAGAACTTGCAACATGCTCACCGGCGTCGGCTGTACCTCTAAATCCGTGCTCTGGAGAGAAGATACCTACAACATTAAATTTTTCATTAATTAGAATGTCAACCAGATGATGGTCACCAACAATTCCGGTTTGGTTAGTCATAACAGCAACTCTTTTTCCCTCAATTAACGTGAAATATGCTTCTGTAATTTCGGCTCCCACTTTAATGGAAGTATTTTCTTGTACTTGGTTATGTTCGTTTGCAGGAGATTCGTTGTTGGATTTATTATTCCCCCGAGCACAAGAGAATATTGATAGAAGTATTAGTAAAAGTAAAATTTGCTTTTTCATTACTACTCAGTTTGAGTTGATGTATATTTGTGTTTCTCATGTAGTATATCAAACTGTTCCTCAAGTAATAATAACTCTTTTTTTATCTCTGTTAGTCTAGCAATTGCTTCAACCCTCTTTGTTTCATCATCTTTCTTTGTTTTCAAAGTCTGGCGTGCACCATCGAGAGTCATACCTTTTTCTTTAACCAGATGATAAACAATTTCCACCTGCTGAATATCTTCGCGAGTAAATTGTCTGGTTCCACCAGTCGTCTTCCTAGGCCTGATATTATCAAACTCCTTCTCCCAAAAACGCAATAATGAAACGTTCACTGCAAAATGATCTGCTACCTCCTGAATTGAGTAGTAGAGTCGCTTTTCGTTAAATTGAATAGGTTTCTTTCTTTTGCCCATATCAAGCAGTTGATTAGTAGTGAGTACTCAAAAATACGGTTTTATATAAGAAACGGCAAATGTTTTAGAGGTTCTGCTAATAAATTTTACTCAAATTAATTTTTGAGGCCTCATTTGTCTGCCTTTTTAGCAATATATATAACAGAGCTAGATAGATTAATATCTGAAAGAGAACGCAGATAGCCTGTTGTACCAATAACCAATGCCTTAATGTATTGCATAAGAGTACTGTTGCCCTTGTATTTCTCGCTAAGCATAGATATATAAAATGCATCAAGTGGCATTGTTTTTTGTTTTATGATTTCAAACTGATGCCTGCTTAATAGTTTTTCTACAGTATCGGGTGTGAAATGCCAAAGATGCCTAGGAACGTCGTATGCCGCCCAATACTCCTTAAATATCTTAGCATCATGAGATTTGTGGTTAGGGAGTGCCAGAATCATAACTCCATCGGGTTTTAAAATGCTCTTTATTTTGGCAACAACCTCATTCAGGTTCTGCATATGTTCAAGTACGTGCCAAAGAGTTACTACATCAAATGATTCACTTTCAATAGTCCATAAACTCTGTTCCCCTTTAACATCTAATCCAAAACTGGTTATTGCATATTCCCTTGCTTTGCTATCCTTTTCAATACCAGTAACCTGGTAGCCTCTCTCTTTTGCTGCATTAAGAAAATACCCAGTTCCGGAGCCGATATCAAGTAG
>CAZSBA010000171.1:0-2462 GCA_964605035.1 uncultured Proteiniphilum sp.
GCTTTCCATGTGCATACAGAAATGTCTAATATTTCTTGTGGGTTCAGAGATAGTATAAATAAAGTAGAGGAACTCCTTGATTATGCTTATAGTCAGGGTTTTTCTGGTTTAACTATAACCGATCACGAGTGTGTATCTGCACACATGAGAGCGGTGAATTGGTACAAAAATAAAATGAGTGAAAACGAAAACTTTCAAAATGAATTCAAACTTCTACTCGGTAATGAAATTTATATTGCAAGAGAGGGTTTAACAAAAGAAAACTATGAAAATGGTGAAAACTTTTTTCACTTCGTGTTAGTTGCTCTTGATGAAGAGGGTCAAAAACAATTACGAGAATTAAGTACCATTGCTTGGAAACAAGGTTTCTTCAGATATGTACCAAGAAGATATAACACATTTAAAGATTTAATGAATATAATAGGTAACAATCAAGGTCATGTTATAGCTTCTACAGCTTGTCTAGCTAATGTCGCCGCGGCGCTGTTTCAACAAAAAGATAAAGGTTTTGAAGAAAAAATTGATAGTTATATAGAATTAATTGAAAGTATCTTCGGTAAAGAAAACACTTATTTAGAAATATCTCCAGCTTTATATAAAGAACAAAAAGATTACAATAAATTTATGGTTGAACGCTATAAAGATAAAAAGTTTATTGTTGGAGTTGATGCTCATTACTTAACTAAAGAAGATTACGATGTATTTAAAATTGTTTTAAAAAGTAATAGAATGGGTAGCAATCGGAATGCTGATGATTATTACAAATATGCCTATTTAATGCAATGGGAAGAAATTGAAAAGAATTTAAATTATCTTGATGAGGATTTTGTTGAGTCTTGCAGACTCAACGGCGAAGAGATTGCGGCGAAGGCTCAATTTTACGATTTAGGTCACAAAATAGAGATTCCTAAAGTCGATTATCCAACTACCAAAGCACCACAAAAGTTACTTGAATTGGCGTCTAAGTATGAACATTTAAACAAATACATTAATTCTCCTTATGAGGCTGATAATGTATTAATCAATCAAATGTTATATAATATGCCGGACTTAATCAATGAAGAACATTATAATAGAACATTAGAACGAGCTAATATAGAATTAAATGAATTGTGGTTAATTAGTGATAAGTTAGAAGTAAGAGTTTCCGATTATTTATTAACAGTTGCAAAAGTTGTTGATATTATTTGGGAGGAAGTTCAAACTATAGTAGGTCCAGGTCGTGGTTCTGCGGTTGCCTGGGTTACAAACTACTTACTTGGTATTACTCAAGTAAACCCACTAGAATATCCATTAGAGATTCCACACTGGAGGTTCCTCTCTGCGGAGAGGCCGGAGCTTCCAGACATCGACATAGATTCATGGGGAGTTAAAAAGCCAGCGATTTTAGAGGCTCTCGATAATTACTTTAACTCTCGTGGTGGAGAGGTTGTACAGGTTTTAGCTTACGGTACAGAAACGACCAAAAAAGCAATTAAAACGGCGGCAAGAGGGTTAAGTATTAGCGATGATATAGCAAATTATATTACTTCTTTAGTACCATCTGAAAGAGGTATGCAATTAAGTTTGTCTCAATGTTATTTTGGTGACGATGACCACGCCCCAGTAACAAAATTTGTGCAGTATATGAATGAGTATCCAGAGCTATGGACCGCCGCACAAAAAATAGAAAACTTAACTACAGCCATGGGTGTTCATGCCGCAGGAATTATGTTAAGTAACGAACCAATTGTAATTAAAAATAGTGTAATGCAAACCAAAGACTCTAAATTTATTACAGCTTATGATTTACACGAGTCAGAAGAAACAGGTTTAATTAAAATTGATGCATTATCAGTTGATGGTTTAGGTAAACTTCAAATACAACTATATCAACTATTGCAAGATGGACTAATTGAGTGGAAAGGCTCACTCAAAGAAACATATAAGTACTACCTATGGCCTAATAAACTAAAACCAACTCAAGAGGTCTGGGATAACATCGCCGCAAATAAAGTAAACAGTTTGTGGCAACTTAATACACAGGTTGGGATGTCTGCTTTAGAAAGTGTAAAGGCTAACTCTATTGAAGAAATTGGAGCTATTAACTCATTAATGAGATTGATGCCGCAAAAACGAGGAGACCCAACTCCAATTAATATATTTGTTCAATATAGAGAAAATATAGAATTGTGGTATCAAGAAATGAGAGAATATGGTCTTAATGAAGAAGAAATTAAGATTATGGAAGATCATTTACTTCCTCTGTACGGCGTAGCCGATACGCAAGAGGCAGTAATGAAAATGGTTGTTGACCCTCGTATTGCGGGCTTCACTGTAGCCGAGGCTAACCTTCTTCGTAAGTCTATTGCTAAGAAAAGTATTAAAGCACAAGACGAAGCAAAAGAACTTCTTTTCAAGAAGGGTGCAGAGAGTGGTACGAGAAAACAATTGCTTAATTATGTGTGGGGAGTGCAGATACA
>CAZSBA010000172.1:0-2394 GCA_964605035.1 uncultured Proteiniphilum sp.
AACCATGGGAGTGCAAGGTTGATATAGCTTTACCGTGCGCAATTCAAAATGAATTAAATCTTGAAGATGCAAAGATCTTAAAAAATAATGGAGTTATACTAGTAGCAGAAGTTTCTAATATGGGTTGTACTGCAGAAGCAGTAGATTATTTCATTGAAAATAAGGTGCTTTTTGCACCTGGTAAAGCTGTAAATGCTGGTGGTGTTGCCTGTTCAGGTTTAGAAATGACTCAAAATGCCATGCATATATCATGGAGTAAAGATGAAGTAGATCGTTGGTTACATCAGATTATGAGCAATATACATGCACAGTGCGTTGCCTACGGAAGGAATGGTGATTACATTAACTATGTTAAAGGAGCTAATATTGCAGGTTTTATGAAAGTGGCCGATGCAATGATGGCACAAGGTGTTGTGTGAAAATAATCTTTACTTTATAACTTTTGTTACTGTTACTGTTTCTTTAAATTACTGTTTTTTCCATTGATATGAAATTACGGAGTTTGCTGGAACTAAGTAACTGAAGTGGTTCTTGCCATCATCTAAAGTGATATTTTTTGCAGTTGTATTGCTGTTTAGTAATACAACTGCATAAGTTCCGTTGTTATTCTCAAAAGCCGAATGAATGAATCCAGGTTCCGAGAAACTAGTAGTCCCAATTCTAACTGCACCCGGTTTCACAACCGCTGACAAGTGACCTATTATGTAATAGTGCGAGTTACGTTTTATAGTCTCAAAGTTTGAACGATCGATATCAACTGCACCATAACATGTTTGGCAACCTCCTTCTCGATTTGGGCCGCGATCACTGTCAAGCATCAAGTTCCATACAATCACTGCTTTACATCCATTATTTACAGTGCCTAAAGCCACTTCACGCATGTCATCTATAAGTCTAACTTGTAAATTTTGTCCATCATTCCATGTCCCAATTGAGGTTTCGGTGAAAACCAGTTCACGATTTGGGTATCTCTCTTGTACTTTTTGTAATTCTGATTTATCACCTCCATAGTTGTGGTATGCAGCTCCAGCTACAATTTCAGAGTCTATTCCTGCATCATATATTTTCATAGGATATCCATTCTGATCTACCATATTATCATAATTATAATTATGATCGAATAGGTATATTTTTGTATTTAATGATGCTTCTTTGAACTTGGGAACTAGATGATTTTGAACAAATTCATACTGCTCTTCCCATCCCATAAAAAGTGATGCGGAGTTTCCTCTATTTAACGGTTCGTTTTGAGGAGTAACCGAAAAAATTTTAATACCATGCTGGTCGAGTGCTTTGATCCATTTTACAAAATAAGTGGCGTAGTCACTATATAAAGCTGGATTTAACTGACCATCTGTCCATGAGTTATATGGTTGCAAATCTGTAAGATTATTTACTTTCATCCATTGTGGTGGTGTCCAAGGTGACCCCATTATCTTAAGATTAGGATTAATTGCTAATATCTCCTTTAATACTGGGATTACATAGTCGTTCTCTTCCGATGTCAATCCAAAGTTTTCAATCCCCGGAGTATCACATAGACTATACTCACTTAGGGAGAAGTCAGAGCAACCAATTGAAATTCTAACATAGCTTTGACCCATTCCTTCGGTATCAGAGAATGTCTCCTTAAGAAATTTAGATCTATTTTCCTGTGTCATTTGTAACAGGTTGAAAGCTGTAGAGCCAGTGATTGCAGCTCCAAAGCCATCAATTGTTTGAAAACGTTCAGAGGGATTTAGTTTTATAGTAGTGGAAGATATATTGCTTTTGTTGCAAAAATCTTTAGTTTGTTTTTTGAAGTCTTGTGACCTGTTATTTGTTGTTACAAATATGGTTACATCACCTTTAGTTGTTGTCTCAGAAGTCTCTCCATTGTTATTAATATCTATATTCTTATTTCCACTAGTATTAAAACTGCATAGTGCCAGTATAAGTACAACAAGTTTTAAATATTTAAATATGTTCATATTATTTTGGTGTTATTTTTTTCTATGAGCATTGTGTTATTATTCAGGTTTACTTTAGATTAATATTAATTGAGTAATAATATAAATAATTCATATGTTCTGAATACTTAGCAGATATGCCTTTAAAATCTATGTTCACTATACTTAGATATTAATAGTTATACAAATTAATATAAAATAAAACGAAGTTTCTACTATTATCTCTAGAATACTAATTATGATTTGTAGTATCTTTCTTCAAAGCCTGAAAAATTGTTATAAATTTGTATTTAGTATAATATAAATTTTACATAATTAGTCATGACCCCTTTCCTATATAAAGTAGCAAAACTTTTCTATTCAAAATATGGCTCAGAGATACACAAGCTAACCTTTGTCTTCCCTAACAGACGTGCAGCTATGTTTCTTAGGAAATATCTGGCTG
>CAZSBA010000173.1:0-2393 GCA_964605035.1 uncultured Proteiniphilum sp.
TAGAGCACTTCCTTGGTAAGGAAGAGGTCGCGGGTTCAATTCCCGCCATCGGCTCCACTTTATTTAATACAACATCTATTCAAGATTGAGGCAGGAATGCTGTGTGTCTTGAGTTTCACTGTTTATAAACGTAAATAATAGGAATACATATTTTATTTAAACTAATTAATAGGACATTTTATGGCAAAAGAACATTTTAACCGGTCAAAACCGCATGTCAACATCGGTACTATAGGTCACGTTGACCACGGTAAGACAACTCTTACAGCTGCTATTACTACTGTATTGGCTAAAAAAGGTTTTTCTCAAACACGTTCATTCGATTCTATCGATAACGCTCCGGAAGAAAAAGAAAGAGGTATTACAATCAATACTTCTCACGTTGAATATGAGACTGACAATCGTCACTACGCACACGTAGACTGTCCTGGTCACGCTGACTATGTAAAAAACATGGTTACTGGTGCTGCACAGATGGACGGTGCTATAATTGTTGTTGCTGCTACAGACGGACCAATGCCTCAAACTCGTGAACACATTCTTTTGGCACGTCAGGTAAACGTTCCCAGACTTGTTGTATTCATGAACAAAGTTGACTTAGTTGATGATGAGGAAATGTTGGAATTGGTTGAAATGGAAATGCGTGAATTGCTTTCATTCTACAATTTCGATGGAGATGACACTCCTGTTATCCAAGGTTCAGCACTAGGAGCTCTTAACGGTGAAGCTAAATGGGAAGAAAAAGTAATGGAACTAATGAATGCAGTTGACACTTGGATTCCACTACCTCCACGTGATGTAGACAAACCATTCCTTATGCCAGTTGAAGACGTATTTTCAATTACTGGACGTGGCACTGTTGCTACAGGTCGTATCGAAACAGGTATCATCAAAACTGGTGAAGAAGTTCAAATTATCGGACTTGGAGCAGAAGGTAGAAAATCAGTAGTTACTGGAGTAGAAATGTTCCGTAAAATACTAGACGAAGGTCAAGCTGGTGATAACGTAGGTCTATTACTTCGTGGTATCGACAAAGATGATATCAAACGTGGTATGGTTATTTCTCACCCAGGTAAAGTAAAACCTCACTCTAAATTTAAAGCTGAGGTATATATCTTGAAGAAAGAAGAAGGTGGACGCCATACTCCTTTCCACAACAACTACCGTCCTCAGTTCTACATCCGCACACTTGACGTAACAGGTGAAATCCAGTTGCCAGAAGGTGTAGAAATGGTAATGCCAGGTGACAATATAACAATTGAAGTGGATCTAATCTATCCAGTAGCATGTAACGTAGGTCTAAGATTCGCTATCCGCGAAGGTGGACGTACAGTTGGTGCAGGTCAGATTACTGAGCTAATTGACTAACTCTAAGTCTCTGTAAAGAGAATAAAGAATTACAAATAAAGGCCTTCCATTCTACTCCTATTTTAGGAGTGTACGGAAGGCTCTTATACGGGTCTAGCTCAGTTGGTAGAGCACTGGTCTCCAAAACCAGGTGTCGGGAGTTCGAGTCTCTCGACCCGTGCATAATTATCTAAATTAGATGAAAAAAATAGTTGCATATATCAAGGATTCTTATAACGAATTAGTACATAAGGTTTCTTGGCCTTCAAGAGAAGAGTTATCAGGCAGTACGGTGATTGTTTTAATTGCTTCCCTAATTATCGCCCTTATTGTATTTGGCATGGACTCTTTATTTGAGTGGATATTAAAGATCCTCTACGGTATTTTATAATTCCTGAAGATAAGACATAATGACTGACGAGAGAAAAAAATGGTACGTTTTACGTTCTGTTAGTGGAAAAGAAAATAAAGTCAAAGAATATCTTGAATCAGAGATACAAAAAACCGAATTGGGGAAATACATTTCTCAAGTACTAATCCCTACAGAAAAGACTTTTACTGTTCGTAACGGAAAGAAAGTGATGAAAGAACGCGCTTATCTTCCTGGCTATGTACTTATAGAAGCCGAACTAACGGGAGAAGTGATTCATGAACTTAAGAATATCAATTATGTAGCCGGCTTTTTGCCAAATACAACTAACCCTCAACCATTACATGAGTCTGAGGTAAAACGTATTTTGGGAACAATGGATGAATTGGAAGAAGCTGGCGAAGATATGGATATGAAGTACTACGTTGGTGAGAACGTGAAAGTGATTAGCGGTCCTTTCAGTAGTTTTTCCGGAGTAGTTGAAGAAGTAAATGAAGACAGAAAGAAACTCAAAGTGATGGTTAAAATTTTCGGAAGGAAACAACTTCTGGAATTAAGCTATATGCAAGTAGAGAAAGAATAATCAGTTATTTGGTTACGCAGATTCTGTAAATTCTTCTAAGTGTTTCGAAAACCAATTAATTAAAATCAAGAAAATGGCTAAAGAAGTTGCCGG
>CAZSBA010000174.1:0-2392 GCA_964605035.1 uncultured Proteiniphilum sp.
ATGAAGAAATAATCCAGCACCAACAACAGGTGAACTATAGTTTTTTTGCGTTAAGTCGTAATCATTAGGGTCGTAAATAAGTAATTTGTTTGGGTCTACATCAAGTAATGAGAGACCTCCTTTAACTCCAAAAGATAGCTTTGCTGCATCTGATACATTTATAGTATATGAAAAATCTGCAGTAATAACGCTTTCTGTAGAAGGTCCAATTTTATCACTACTAAAACCAAGTCCGAGTCCTATGCCTTGAATACCGATAGGGGAGTGAGCTGCAAAGTTTAAGGTTTCAGGTGCACCGTCTAAACCTACCCATTGATTTCGGTAAATTCCAATCATACTTAATGAACCACGGTTACCGGCATATGCAGGATTTATGCTTACGCTATTATACATATATTGGGTAAACTGTGAATCTTGCTGAGCCTGCATCTGCTGTGAAGCCGAAAACATACATGCCAGTAGGACGAAAACAAATATTTTTGATATATTAATATTCATAGAATTTTTCTTATTAGTTTCCACTTAGGTATAAATAACCTGCTTGTTTGTGTCTATTATTTTCTGAAGGATTACCGTATTGATAATCTAAAATGTAATAATAGGTACCGGTAGGTAACTGCTTATCTCCATCAACAGTTAATCTACCTGTTGAAAAGCCATCAAAAACATCTCCATCAACGCCGTAATTGTCAGATTCGAACACTTTTATCCCCCAACGATTAAAAATTTGTACATTAAGGTCGTTTGCACATTCATTATTTGACGTGTCAATTAAGAAGTAATCGTTTTTACCGTCACCATTTGGAGTAACAGCATTATAAACAACAATATGACACGGTAAAACTTCTCCAGTATTTAAGCGTCCAAAGGTTACAACTCCATAACCGTTTACAGCGGTAGTAACTGTTTTGTTGTCGATATCTATAACGCCACCTTCATCTACCCACATATTAGTTTCTTCATTCCAGCGCACTATTGTTAAAGCCTCTTGTGAAGCTGCATCAATCATAGATTGCGGGGTTGTTTCTTCTCGCCAAGAAAGTGTAATTAGCATATCTTCTTCTGCAGAAGAATCCTTGTTAATAGTCCAATATTCTTGATTGTCAATTTCCTCAATTACACCTGCTTTTAATTCATGAGAGAACATTGGGTCGGAGTTTTCAAAGTAAAATTTTCCTTCAAAAATCCCACCCGAATTAGCAGGAGCAGAAATGCCAGCAAAACGATAGTATCCACCATCACCAATAGGAAAGCTAAATGCTTTATTGCCGAACTTAGTTACAGGACCATCAATATGGCTGTAATCGGAAGTATTGATATGAAAAGCATCAGTATTAAAAGTAATTGCACCACCAAAGTTATCGTTGTCTAAGATTCCATTAAATAAGTCAGCTTCTCCACTAATATTTAGGTCTCCTGATATATGAAAAGGAATGGAATTACTAGTATTATTAAAATACACATCGTAGAAATAGCTAGCTTTGGAGCCGCTAATAGATTGAATAGCACTTCCAATAAACCTAGTTAATCCTGTATTTTGATAGAAATCTACATGTCCGTCATTGTGAAAGTGACTATAGATAAATACATCACCGTCATTAAAAAACGCCCCTGTTTCTAAGTTGTTAAAACGCTCTACCGTAGAAAACTCTGTGCCTTCACTTACGTAAAGCATCCCTTCATTACTTGTTTGTGCAAGTGTTGTAAAGGTAAAGAGTAGCAAAACAATTATATGTGATAAGAATATTCTCATAGTTTAATGCTATTTATATTTAGAATGCTTTTCAGTACTATTTTTTACAATTCAATAAGACTAAGAGCCAATAATTTTTTAAAAAGAGCTTAGATACCAATTCAAACAAAACTGCTAGTTATATCTTAGTAATTACTTTACTTGATGTATTGAAAAATAAGTTTGTGAACTACTTAATACAGATAAAGTGAGTAATGGTGACTTTAAGCCAAACGTAATTTTATCTCCAGCTTTTAGCTTTACTAAAGTTTGTGTAGATCTAGTAGGTGGAGATACATTTATGTTTGTTAGTACTAATTCTATGTTTATACTTAAATACTCTTCCTTAGCAAGTAATGAAATATTATTAGTGACACCATCAATTTTAAATATAGCTACTCCCATATCTGCAGCCGTAAGTAAACCTGTAAAATCAGATTGAATTGATATATCGTAAATTCCATCCTGTGGAGCTACAAACTCTCCTGTAGAAATGTTATAATCATTATTCTCGTCGAATTGACGTCCGCTTGCCGAAAAACCAGCTCGTTTATAGCCATCTAATAAAGTGAGATTTAATATCGAAAAACCTGTGGAAGCCCTATAACTTAAAAATGATTTGAGAGGTTGTCCGTAAATCGCAACTATTTCATTGTAGAT
>CAZSBA010000175.1:0-2385 GCA_964605035.1 uncultured Proteiniphilum sp.
GAAAAGATAGGAAAAGATAGGAAAAGATAGGAAAAGATAGGAAAAGATAGGGAATAGGTTTTAGGAAGTAGGGAAGAGAAAAGTCTTACCTATGTTCTGACACCGGATAAATACGCTTATTTTATACGTTTGAGTGAGTAATTTTCTTCTACTTTCTGTCTTTTCTAATTCTTTCATTTTCATCCCTCTATTTTTATATTGTTTTTTTGAAAAAAGGCTAAATACTTTATTCAGATAAATAGCCTTTAAAGTTATTCACACAGATATGTGTTTATATTTATTTAAAAAAATCTCTACATTTAAATTATCTTATCGCATGATTGAGATAGTCATCATGAGTTGCAACAACCACTAATATTTCATTGCTTCTATACATACGATTATACCTCGAGCGCCAGATTATATTCTTCACAGCTTCGCTCTTTAACTTTTTTTCTGAAAATTTAGGAGCGATTTCAAAAACTTTTCCTAATAATAAAATGCATATCTACATCACCTATCATTTTACTATATAAAAGAATCCTATAATACAAAGAGCACACATTGATAAGACACTCAACCCTATCTTATAATGTTTTTCTATATCTAACAGATAAATATAGCTCATCCAACTCGCAATTTGCACAAGAAATATCACAACAATCCAAAGTTTATTTAATTTAATCTGTTCATTAGATATTAACCCCATCAAAATAGTCGCAAGTAGAAATATTATCCCGAATATTATATCCATATATATCCTCCTAATAACGACTAACTGAAGTTATTGATTTTGATCTCTTCCATACTCGTCTTTTTCCAAGTCTAGTACGATAATATTTAACTGTTTTTACTTTAAATTTCAGACCCTGTCTAAAGTCATTCGGAATCAATAATGTTCCTCCACCAACTATAGTACTTATTGTTTCAATTATGCCTCCCGGAACCTGTGCTCCGGGAACTTTTGTCAAGATAAGCCCTAATACACCACCAACTGTCGCAGTTGTACCTATAGTATTTTTAAGCTACGCCCATGAAATATATACAGTACTGTACGATGTAACTGAACGAGGTGCTACAATTGGCACTTGTTCATCACTACTTACTGTTTTATTCGTAATGGATGAATACATCGAACCATCCTCTTTATGTAGAATTAAATATTCTTCTTCACCAGTAGTAGTATTATAAATAGTAACCTTTCTTGTTTTAGTATCTTCCTTAACAGTAAGACGCTCAACTCCATCCTTTGAATTTACAATAACGGTATTGTCACCAACTTCACTTATTGTATTCTCCTGCTCTTGTATTTTATCACTACTATAATTGTCGCTTGCGTATACAGGTGAAATCAAACTTACGGACATTACTGAAACGGCTAATATTAACACACTAATTCGCTTTTTCAAGTTTTTTATCATACTATCTATTTTCTTTGTTATTTATCATTTATTTTTCAAACATAAACCACAATGCTACATCAATTCTTATTCTCAAGCTTATAGTCTAAATAAATCTCCATTCTTGTACCTATGAGGATTTTTATAATTCATAAACTTTTACCTACTTATAGATTTTAAACACTAGTTCAGCTAGTGTTTAAGCTAATTATTACAACATGGACACCTATACATACCAGTACCATCTAAATCAAAAATCGCATACATACAAGTTCCTAAAGTAGAGGCTATTTCATTAGCCACTTTTAAAGATGGTGTTTCGACACCCAATTCTATTAAACTTATTTATTGTCTTGTAATACTTATATTCTCAAAAGTTTTGATTGTGTAATGTTTTCATTTTTCAACTACTCTAATTCTATTTTTCACCATGTTAGCTATTACTAACTATACACATTCATAGTATACACTACTTCACCATTTACCACAATTATTTAGTCCAAAATATTTATGTTTTATCTCTTTCAGGATGCCCGCAAGTATCCCGGCTAGCACCTGTGCTAGAAAACAGTCATGCCTGTTTTTCTATGAAGAAAATGCTATGCATTTTCCGCTTTCCCTACAGTTAGGATTGAATACGCTACAGCTAGGAACAAAAAGACACAGAAATCCAATACTATGTTATACTCTGGATAATAAGATAATTCTAATATAACTTTGCTTGAAGTGCTGCGAGAAGCATTTGTATTTCTGATAAGGGTGAGATCACCTTGCATTGTGATTAAATTCACGAATATAAAATTTTGTTTAAAAAGGGGAAGTTAATTAAGAGTAAATGCATTCAAAAATTATAGTTGATAGCGAAAATATTGATATTAGTGATTATCATTGCGGAGTGGATATGCTGGAAGTATTAAAATAAAAACTGGATATTTTGATTAAGGGAGTTAATATTTATGAGAAAAATAATTTTGTTTTTGGCACTTGCAATTACCTTGTTATTTAC
>CAZSBA010000176.1:0-2366 GCA_964605035.1 uncultured Proteiniphilum sp.
CTCCCCCATTTGACCAAATTACTTTTGAGGATTACAAACCCGCATTTATTGCTGGTATGAAACAACAAAAAGAGGAGATTGAAGCTATTGTAAACAATCAGGATGAGCCGACTTTTGAAAATACAATTGTGGCTATGGATAACAGTGGAAGAACTCTTTCACGTGTATCACGCGTGTTCTATGGACTTCGTGGTGCAAACACAAATGACCAAATTAGGGCTTTAGCAGAAGAGTTATCGCCTTTACTTTCTGAGCATAGTGACAACATCTATTTGAATGAAGAGTTATTTAATAGAATTAAAGCTGTTCATGATAATTCGGCTAACTTAAACCTTTCAACAGAACAGAACAGATTACTAGATGATTACTACAAGAGCTTTGTACGTTCGGGTATAATGCTAAGCGAAGATGATAAATCAAGACTTCGTGAAATTAATAAAGAGCTTTCGGGTCTTACTCTTAAGTTTGGAAACAACCTACTTAATGAGACTAATAGCTATAAACTAGTAATTGATAATGAAGAGGATCTTGCTGGACTTCCCGAAGGTGTTATAGCAAATGCAGCTAACGCTGCAGGAGAAGAAGGTAAATGGGTATTTGGCCTACAAAAACCAAGCTGGCTACCATTCTTGCAGTATGCTGATAATCGTGATCTTAGAGAGAAGCTTTATAAAGCTATGTATAATCGTGGTGACAACGATAACGAGAACGATAACAAGGAGGTTATAAACGGCATTGTTAACCTTAGAGTTGAGAAAGCTAATCTACTAGGCTTTGAGTCTCATGCTCATTTTATTCTTGATGAGAACATGGCTAAGAATCCTGATAACGTTTATGAACTGCTCAACGAACTATGGTCATATGCACTACCTCAGGCTAAAGCTGAAGCTATAGAGCTTCAAAAACTGATTGATGCTGAGGGTGGTGATTTTAAACTTGCATCATGGGACTGGTGGTACTATACTGAAAAACTTCGTGAACAGAAATATAGCTTAAGCGAAGAGGAGACAAAACCATACTTTAAGATGGAAAATGTTCGCGAAGGTGTCTTTGAAGTGGCCAACAGACTTTTTGGTTTGACTTTTAAGAAACTTGATAATATTTCTATTTACCATCCTGAAGTGGAAGCATATGAGGTACTAGATCAGGATGGTTCGCATCTTTCGGTATTTTACACCGATTATTTTCCAAGAGATAGCAAGAATGCCGGTGCCTGGATGAGTAGCTTCCGTGGCCAGCAAATACTTGATGGTGAAAATATAAGACCTATTATTTATAACGTAGGAAACTTTACAAGTCCTACTCAGGATACTCCTTCACTTTTGACACTTGATGAGGTTGAAACTTTATTTCATGAATTTGGTCATGCTTTACACGGAATGCTTTCAAATGTAACATACTCTGGCCTTGCAGGTACTAGCGTATCGAGAGACTTTGTTGAACTGCCTTCTCAAATTCTTGAGCATTGGGCATTTCATCCTGAAGTAATTAAGCTTTATGCTAAACATTACGAAACAGGAGAAGTGATTCCTGATGAGTTGATTGAAAAGATAAATAGAGCGGCTAACTTCAATATGGGTTTCAATACAACTGAGATTGTTGCTGCGGCCTTGCTTGATATGAATTATCATACTCTAACAGAGAAAACCGATTTGGATGTGCGTGAGTTTGAGATAAACGCAATGGAAAAAATTGGACTTATTGAAGAGATTATTCCTCGTTACAGAAGCACATATTTTTCACACATATTTAGTGGTGGTTACTCTGCTGGTTATTATGCTTATCTATGGGCTGAGGTGTTGGATGCAGATGCTTTCCAGGCATTTGAAGAGAATGGTGTTTTTGACAAAGAGACAGCAAAACTATTCCGCGATAACATTTTATCGAGAGGAAACTCTGATGATCCTATGACTCTTTACAGAAAATTCAGAGGTGCAGACCCTGATCCAAAGTATTTACTCCAAAACAGAGGGTTTATTGATTAATTGAAACGAAAGAGTTTCTGATACTTACTTTTATTTTGTCACCGGATTATTTAAACAAAAATAATCCGGTGATATTGTTCTTAAAAAGATAAAAAAAACGTATATTTGCACGCTCAAAACAATAAGGCACCAAGTATGCCTTAATTTTTTAAATAGATACTGAGTTAACAATCTGCTAAATAAACAATTATAATAATAAAGTAATATTGAAATGCAAAACAAAGGATTCATTAGAGTTTTCAGTATTATCCTAACTGCTATTTGTTTGTTTTATCTATCATTTACGGTTATAGGTAGACAACAAAACAAGAAGGCGGATATATACGCAAATGGAGACTTAGCCCTTAAGAATCAATATCTTGATTCACTATCTACCGAAAA
>CAZSBA010000177.1:0-2344 GCA_964605035.1 uncultured Proteiniphilum sp.
ATGAAGAATGCTGTGGGATCACCTATTTCAATTGAGCCACTACTGAGTGCAACAAGCGAGGCACTTAAAGCGTTGATGTAAAAGAAGAGAAACTAAATATCATTTTATTTAAATTTGATGTTAGAAGCTGATGATATAAAAGACTATTTAAAGTCCCTACATTCTGAAATGAAGGAATGGATGGATTATATGCATTCCAATCCAGAGCTTTCAATGCAAGAGTTTAAAACATCTAGTTACATTGCGAATAAACTTGAATCGTGGGGATATACTGTAGTAGATAAAATTGGAAAGTTTGGTGTTGTTGCATCGTTAACCGTAGGTGATGGAGAAAAAGCAATTGGTTTACGTGCAGATTTTGATGCCTTGCCAATACAAGAGGAGAATGATTTATCGTATAAAAGCACCAAAAATGGAGTAGCTCATTTATGTGGTCATGATGCTCATACAACTATGTTATTAGGTGCTGCTAAGTATTTGGCAAAAAGTAGAAATTTTAATGGTACGGTTAGACTAATATTTCAACCAGCAGAGGAAACAATGCAAGGTGCAAAAGCCATGATAGATGATGGTTTATGGGAGAGGTTTCCTGTTGATGCTATTTATGGAATGCATAATATGCCTGGCTTTGAGTTAGGGAAGTTTTATTTTAGAGAAGGTGAAACAATGGCAGCTGTTGACAATTGGGAGATTGTATTAACAGGAAAGGGTAGTCATGGATCAACACCAGAGCTAGGTATAGATCCAATTGTATGCGGTGCTTCATTAGTAATGGCATTGCAGACAATAGTAAGTCGCAATGTTTCTCCTTGGAGCAATTGTGTGGTTAATGTTGGCTCTTTCCAGTCCGGACAAGCGGGTAATGCTGTACCTCAAAAGGCCGTACTGCGAGTAAGTATTCGTAATATGAATAATGATATTCGCAAGCATGTTCTTGAAAGGATACGAACTATAGTTAAAACTCAATCTGAATCTTTTAATTGTGAGTATGAAATAAATGTAGGAATTGCAGGATCTGTATTAATTAATACACCTGAAAACACAAAATGGGCAGCAGAAGTTGCTACAAGGATCTTTGGAGAAAAGAATGTAATATATGATATGCAATCGTTTATGGGTAGTGAAGACTTTGCTTTTATGTTAATGGATAAACCCGGCAATTATTGCATGATTGGAAATGGAGAATCACAGATGTTGCATCACCCAGGGTATATCTTCAATCAAGATCTTTTGCCAATTGGAGTAGCTTATTGGGTTGGTTTGGTTAAGGAGTATTTGAAATAAAATTGATTAATATCTCAAAGGTGCGAATTCCAATCTTTTGAGAACTATGTTAATATTCTTCAGAGTTATATTAATAAAGGGCTTAAGAACTACTTTAGAGAAATGATACTGTTGAATAAATAATGGGCTGACTGTAGAAATTGATGTCTGGATTGCTTTATCTTTTGTTGCTCGTTTAATAAATCTGATTGTTGAATATACCCTTTGTCGAATTGCATTTGAATTGCTTGCGAGTTTTGTTGACTCATTTCCCAATTTTGTTTATTTAGCTGATAGTTTTCTTCTCTTACTCTAAGTAATGTCAGTTCTTTGAGTCTTTCTTTTTCTCGGTTATTATGTATGTCACGTAGATTTTCCGACTCTATCAGTTTTCTAAAACGTAAACGTGATACTTCTTTAGCAGTTGTAAGGGATTGTGTAATTGGCACTCTTAAAGAAAGTCCAATATAACTATTTCCTCTCCAGTTATTATTGTTGAAAAGAGATAGCTCATTATTATAGTAGTTTGTACCGTAGTAGCCATTTAAGCTTAAGGTTGGAGCATATTTAAGTGATGCAGATTTTATTCGTAACGAAGCTAAATCAACAACCTGTTGTTGCCTTGTCTCTTCTAAGTTATAATAATCAGATTGTGATCTCTGTTTAATTTTTTGAAGGAGTGTTTGGATATCTTCTTGCAATGTGAGTGTTTCGATATTATCAGATGTAACTTCCAAGCCAATCAAGTAAAGCAGTTCTGCTTTTCGATCAATTACTATCTTTTCAGCTTCCATGTAGTCGGCTAGAGACTTGTTAAAGGCACTATGTGCATCATTTTTTTGTGATAAGCTTATCTGTTCTTTAAGGTAAAGATTGGTGGCGTTGTTAAGTAAACTAGCATAATAGGCAGTGTCACCTTTAAGTAACTGTTGCTGCTCATTTGCAATAACGCACTCTGCATAAGCAAGTGCTACTTTTTCCCTTAAATTCTCTTGGGAAATTTTAGAATCCAACTCCTGAATTTTAAACTGATGTTGTTGTTCTGCTACACGATGTGTTTTCTCGGGATTGAACAGGTCGT
>CAZSBA010000178.1:0-2305 GCA_964605035.1 uncultured Proteiniphilum sp.
TGCTCTTGCTAAGAAAATGCTGGATGCAGTGAAAGTTTAAAACACAGGTTGTTATATATATAATGCAACTATTGGAATTGAGAAACTTTATTTATATTTGTGAAGTTCAAATAAAGTGACGTAAATCAATATTTTTAAAAGCACCCACCATGAAAGTGAGACAAACGGAGTTCTCGAAGTACACAGTTCTTTCTTTTGAGATGAGTAAAAAGGTAACTAAGCATTATAGCACCTCATTCTATTCTGCCACTCAGCTTTTTTCTGCACCTGTAAGAGAAGCTATTTATGGCATATACGGTTTTGTGCGCTTAGCTGATGAGATTGTTGACTCTTTTAGCGGGTTTGATCAGCGGGCTATACTCAACAGGTTTGAGTCTGAATATGATTTTGCAAGGGAGCATGGGGTTTGCAGTAACCCGGTTATTAATTCTTTCTTGGTAACCGTAAATAATTATGATATAGAAGATTCTTATGTAAGGTCGTTCTTAGAAAGCATGAGAAGTGATCTTGATAAAAAGGTGTATAGTTCGCGTCAGGAGACTGATAGTTATATTTATGGATCGGCCGATGTAGTAGGTTTGATGTGTTTATGTGTCTTTTGTGGAGATAACAAAAAACTTTTTGATGAGTTGAAGATTCCCGCAATGAGACTTGGTTCTGCTTTTCAAAAGGTGAATTTTTTGAGAGATCTGCAGCAGGATGTAACTGAGCTGGGACGTGCATATTTTCCGGGATTCTCGCTGGAACATTTTGATGATAAAGTAAAGCATGAGCTGGTAAATGATATACAATGTGATTTTAACGAAGCATTTAAGGGTATTATTAGGCTGCCCGACAGTTCACGACTGGCGGTTTTGACTGCCTACCGCTATTACCTTAGACTGCTAGACAAGATACGTAATACTCCCGCAAAAAAACTTATTGCACGCAGAATAAGAGTGCATAACGCAGATAAATTTAGACTGTTACTAAATACCATGATTAAAAACAAACTAAAGATTGAAAAGTATGAAGGATAACGAACTGTTGGTGGTACTTGTTGACGAGAATGATAATCCCGTTGGTACTATGAATAAATTAGATGCACATATTACACCTACGCTGCATCGTGCGGTGTCGGTACTTGTTTTTAATTCTGAGGGCCACTGGCTACTTCATCGAAGGGCTGTGGGTAAGTATCACTCGCCCTGCCTATGGACTAACGCATGTTGCACGCATCCTTACCCTGGCGAGGAGCATGCAATTGCTGCTCGTAGACGACTAAATGAAGAGATGGGGATGGATGCCAATAAAGAATTGATTCATCTTTTCGATTTCGTTTATCGTGCTAAGGTTGATGAGAATTTAACTGAGTATGAGTATGACAGGGTGTTTGCATATACCAGCAACGATATTCCTCAACCACATCCGGATGAGGTTGACGACTGGCGTTATGTTTCAACTGAGGAATTGCAAAGCAAAATGGAGCTTAATCCGGAATGCTTCACGGAGTGGTTTAAAATGATATTTCATCAGTATATGACTTCAGAGGTTAGCATTGAGGAGGGGGTTTAACCTTTTTGTCTTACAGATGATGCCTTTAAAAACATATAAATGACAGAGGTTAGTAACAAAATGATAAAACGTATTGCGGTTATATATGCCGTGGGGGTTGTTGGCTTTAGTATTCCGTTTACTCATGGCATTTTTATTAGGTTAACACCCTTGATGTTATTACTATCATTTGCAATATTGGTTTATTACAGCAGCGACCTCAGAAGTGAGAAGCAACATAAA
The DNA here is from genome assembly GCA_964605035.1 of uncultured Proteiniphilum sp. Taxonomy (GTDB): domain Bacteria; phylum Bacteroidota; class Bacteroidia; order Bacteroidales; family Dysgonomonadaceae; genus Proteiniphilum. Next base: position 1,777 of record CAZSBA010000178.1, read on the forward strand.
AGAGTGTTTTATTATTCGTTTGTTTTTGTTGCTGGATTCCTGGTAGAGATGTGGGGTGTAAATACGGGTGTATTGTTTGGCGATTATCTTTATGGAAGTGGACTGGGTCCGAAAGTTGTGGGTACTCCGCCAATTATTGGTCTGAATTGGGTTTTGATGATTTACCTAACTTCTGCAATTTTCTCTCCGCTGAAACGCAACCTGCTAAATGGCATAATATGGCCATCGCTGTTGATGGTTGGGTATGATGTTATAATGGAGCAAGTAGCACCAACAATGAATATGTGGTCGTGGAAGAATGATATCGTTCCTTTGCAGAACTACTTGATGTGGGGCATTTTGGCTCTCTTCTTTCATTCTGTACGTTATGCATTGAATCTGCGCGACCGTAATCAGATGGCGCTTCCTCTATTTGTGGTGCAGACTTTATTCTTTCTGCTTATATTGTTGATTAACTGATCTTAATTTACATAACAAAGTTTATATGCTCCATTCAAAACACCATTTCTTTATCTATCCGTTCTTTCAG
>CAZSBA010000179.1:0-2258 GCA_964605035.1 uncultured Proteiniphilum sp.
AAGGAAGATAAGATTTAAATAGAGGTTAAGTTAGATCTTTACATAACTAAAATCCGTTTCAAGTTTATACTATTTACATATACTTTAGAGTAATTTCACATAAACTTACCTCTTTTTTATAAAACTATCACATTTTCAACTATCTTTGCTATTACTCGTTATTGTAAACATCATTAGATTGATAGTTAATTCATTATATGTCCAAATATCTAAAAAATCTTTCTTATGAAAACATCTATCGTACTAAGTTTAATTTTTTTCAATGTATTGCTATGTTTTTCATCTGTAGATTTACCTCAAAATGATGCTTCCACCTATATAGGACAATGGACCTTCGATTTTGGGAACAGCTCTGTGGGCTGGCTTGAAGTTAGGCAGGAAGACGGTTATTTAGATGCTGACCTTATGTGGGGTGGCGGAGGTGTAATTTATGGTTTGCCATATGTTTATCTTGCCGGAGACAAGTTATATTTGGGAAGAGATCCACGGAATGTGGTTTTGAAAAGAGACGCGGACAGGCAACCACTCTTGACAAAAAGCTTCCCTACATGGATTGAACTGAAGAGAGATGGAGAATCTATTTCGGGCTACTATTTGAGTCCAAAAAGAAACGGAATCGGGCTAGATTCTGTTTTTATTAAAGGTAGAAAGTTGCCTGAAATGGGACCTGCTCCTGATTTATCTAACCTTAATTTTGGCGAACCTATACATCTTTTAAAAAACAACGACCTCACAGGATGGCGACTGATAGAGAGTAATCTAAAAAATGGCTGGTTGGTTAAAAACGGTGTTCTAACAAATAATCCGGTTCAGAGTGAAGGTCAGCAAAATATTCGTTATGGTAATCTTAGAACAGAACAGGTGTTCGAAGATTTCAATATTAAGCTTGAAGTTAATGCGCCATCTCAAAGCAACAGTGGCGTTTATCTACGTGGAATGTATGAAGTGCAAGTAGCCGATTCGTATGACCGTCCATTAAATTGGGGAGGGAGCATGGGTGCAATTTTTACAAGAATTACACCTACGGTTAATGCAGAGAAACCGGCCGGAGAATGGCAAGAACTAGACATTACACTTTATAAACGTCATGTGACAGTTAAATTGAATGGTATAACCATTATTGACAACCAACCTGTTGATGGACCAACCGGAGGAGCAATACAGTCTGACATTTCTGCTCCGGGACCAATCTATCTTCAAGGTGACCACACAGCTATTTCATTTAGAAACATAGTGTTGACTCCAATTGAAAATTAAATTATAATTTAATTTCTTTTCTATGAAATCACAAAAATCAAAAAAAATCAGCAGAAGAGATTTTATCGAAATCTCTGCATTGACTATTGGTGGTTTAACTGTAGTTCCTGCTCATACTGTTTCTGGATTAGGTCATGTAGCTCCAAGTGATAAACTGAACATAGCCGGTATTGGAATAGGCGGTATGGGGCGTGCTGACTTGGAAGATGTAGCTAAAACAGAAAATATTGTTGCGCTCTGCGATGTTGACTGGAACAACTCTGTATCAAGTGTTTTTAATACGTATCCTAATGCTAAGAGATATAAGGATTATCGCATAATGTTAGAGAAGCAAAAAGATATTGATGCAGTTATAGTTGCAACACCTGATCATACTCATGCAATTATTAGCATGGAAGCAATTAGAAGGAGCAAACATGTTTATACTGAAAAACCTCTAACTCATACTGTTTATGAGGCGAGAATGTTAACTGAAGCTGCCCGTAAATATAAAGTTGCTACACAAATGGGTAATCAGGGTCAAGCGAGTGATGGTCCGCGCAGATTGAAAGAGATAATTGATGATGGGGCAATAGGAGCAATTCATGAGGTGCATGTTTGGACAGACAGACCCAACAGAGGTTTAGCCGATACGTATTGGCCACAGGGTGTAAGACGTCCGGAAGATATGCCGCCTGTACCAGAAAGTCTCGACTGGGATTTATTTACTGGTCCAGCTCCTTTACGTCCATATCACCCCTCATATCATCCTTTTAGATGGCGTGGCTGGATTGATTATGGCACTGGAGCGCTTGGCGATATTGGCTGTCATTCATTCGATTCTGTTTTCAGAATCCTCAAACTGAAATATCCAACAAGTATTCAGGGAACATCCACTCTGGTAAATGGAGAATCTTACCCATTAGGATCAATGGTAACTTATGACTTCCCTGCTCGTGAAAACATGCCTCCATTACGCCTGATTTGGTATGATGGTGGATTACGTCCACCAAGATTAGCAG
>CAZSBA010000180.1:0-2248 GCA_964605035.1 uncultured Proteiniphilum sp.
TAACAGAAAAACTTGATGGTAGTAACTTGTGCATTTTCAAAAAGGACGGAGAAATATATTTTGCACAGCGTAACAACATCTGCAAGCCAGAAGAGGTTACATACAAAGGTCTTACTGAGTGGGCAATTAACAATACAGAATGGCTCAAGGAAAACTTACATGAGGGAGCAGTAATTTGCGGTGAGTGGCTTGGTATGGGCAAGTTGAAGTATGACTTTCCAAATAAATTCTTCATGTTTGCTAAAGCCAATATTGATGAAAACTTGGAACTTCGCAACATAATTTACAATCATGAGTTTTTCGTTTATCCGTTCATCAATCAGGAAATTCCAGAGTTTATTAGTGTCGTTCCAGAAGTTTGCGTTTATCTTTCACCGCCTACCATTTCAGACCTTGACTATGAATACAGAAAATATACAGCTAAGGTAAATCGTAACGTGGAAGGGTTTGTAATTAATAATGATGATAAAATAACAAAATATGTGAGAATGAAAAACGGAAAGTTAGAGGCACATAGAGAATGAAAATAGAAACAGTGGGTGTTTATGGTATTGACGAAAGTATAGTTGCTAGTAAATATCCAATGGCTACCGACGTATCAGAACTTACAAACGAAATAACCAGTACACAGATTGCGTTAGGTACTTCCGAAATAGGTTCTGGACACGACAACTATCTAAACGGAATCACTGTAATTTTTGACCTGACGTGTTCCATAAAGATGTGGACAGAGGCACAGCGATATCACTTCCTTAACTTCATATCCAGTCAATCTACAATGCATAGAATTACACAATTAGACTTACGTTCTCACTGTAATAAGTATGTTTGGGAAATGACTATAGTATCCCTAGAAGCCTCTGTAGCTCGATATAACGCTCTTGAGGACAAAAGTAGTATAGAGGCTCAAGAACTGTACTTGGAAATCCTCTACAACGTTCCTACAGGGTTTGAGCTTACTGCAAGAATGACCACCAACTACAGACAGTTAAAAACAATGGTGTCACAGCGTAAAAATCATAGGCTTCCAGAGTGGAGATATTTTACAAGTTGGTGTATGACACTTCCAAAATTTTCTACCTTGACACAGCGGTAATCATATGTTATAATGTAGAGACTAAATAGAGAGAGGTAAACTATGGTAATAGTACAAAAGAGAAATGGTAATTTAGAGGCATTTGAAAGGCGAAAGCTTGAGGATGCCATAATCAGAGCAATGTCGGAAACAGTAAAAGGAATAGACTCACTTTTAGCTATGTCAATATCAATGGATGTTGCCAACCAAGCGTCGGAAACAGGAATAATAACAACTGACAATCTTCATGACTTGGTGGAAATGGCACTGATGAACAGTGAGCGAAAAGACGTAGCAAAAGCATATATTTTATGGAGAGATAGTAAACCAAACAACAATCCAGAGTATATTCTATTGGACGACGAGTTTATAGACAAATATAGAAACCGTCCATCGAACATGAGTCCTCTTGGAGAATTTGTTTACTACAGAACCTACTCCAGATACCTACCCAAAGAAGGTAGGCGTGAGTATTGGTGGGAAACGTGTAGACGTGCTGTAGAATACAACTGTTCACTTGTAACTACAACTAAGGGTGAAGCTCAGAAACTGTTCGACAATATGTACAACATGAGGCAGTTTCTGTCTGGAAGAACAATATGGGTTGGTGGAACTCCTGTATCAAAGAGACATCCCATGTCCAACTTCAATTGTGCATTTGAAACCATAGAAGAACTCGACTCATTTTCAGACCTATTTTATCTCCTTATGCTTGGTTCTGGTGTAGGTGTTAGAATTTTAAAAGAAGACGTGAGCAAACTACCATCCTTCAGAACTGGAATCAACCTAATTAATAAGCAATATGAGGCAGAAGCACCACAAAATAGGCATGAACACACCAGTCTTTCATTTAAAAACGGAATTGCCACAATCAAGGTTGGTGATAGTAAAAATGGCTGGGTAGATTCTTTGAAATATTATCTTCAAGTTTTGTCGGATAACCAATATGACGATATTCATGATGTAGTTATTGATTATGATAGTGTACGACCGAACGGTGAGAAACTTAAAACATTTGGTGGAACTGCAAGTGGACATGACGCTCTCAAGGATATTTTTCAGAAGATAACCAAGATTATTACCAGAAACAATGACTTTGACAAGTATAAACTTAAACCTATAGATTGCTTGGATATATGCAATATAATTGGTGAAGGTGTTGTAGTCGGTGGT
>CAZSBA010000181.1:0-2221 GCA_964605035.1 uncultured Proteiniphilum sp.
ATGAATACTGGAAGTACCGCGTCTTTCATCATGTGACCAGTTTCCCTCATGACCTCTATCTCCACCGCGACTTTCTCATCTTTCAGCTGCTGCGATATATGGTTACTATCCATTGCATTCAGTTCTTTTATTGCGTTCACTACTGCATTTGAAATATTATGATTATAACCATTGGTCTTTATTTCCCTGTTCCCTTCGCTTATTATTCCCAACAATGCTTTTACAACTTCTTCTCTTGTGTATAAATTAGTTGCCTTATATGCTTGAAATAAATCTTCTTTTAATTCTTGATACCTTTGTAATATCTTAGCATTTGCCATCAACTTACACGCATTGACATCAACACTACTATCTTTCCAGTTTCTACTGTTCGGGTATGCCTCTCTATATGCTTGCCTCTGCGTTTTCCCGCTATATAATATCTCTCTGATGAACGCCTCTTGATTTGGTGTTAATTTCGACATTCTATCACCTCTCTATATTCTATTTATCATGTGTTTAAATTTCTTTGAGATCACAAAAGATGATATTAATAATAGAGTTGTGTTTGAAATTAACACAGGTACGATTGTTGTCAACGCTGGTATATTCATTGCGTATTGAAGCCCTAAGCTAACTAATACCGCAGTAGTCATTCCTTGAAACACGCTTGTTAAGTATGCATTATCAACCAGTCTGTTGAATAAAGCACTCAGTCCTTGTATTCCCAGTCCGATAAGTAAGTCAATTGGACCTAGTGGGCTGAATAAATTTGCTATTGCAACACCGAATATTGCTCCTGGAACAAGTTTTCTATTATAAAATGATATCGGTATCAACATCACTGACAGTCTGAATTGAAATGGTCCATAGCTTGCAGCTCCAAATGCTACAGTTAGTGCACAGTAAACAGCTGCAAATATTGCATTTTTTGTCATGTCTTTAGTATTCATATCGTCTCCCCTTTCTTATTTTCTAACCAGTATTGATATTTTATTGTTTCGTTCAGATTAAATCTTGCTATTTCGTCAGTCTTTAACTTCTTCGCACCTCTCAGATCATCATTAATCAACTGAGTGCTTTTGTTGAATAGCAACTTCGTTCCACCTCTTGCTCCTCTATGCACCCAAGTCGCACTGTCAACACTGTGAAATTCCCAATCGAGCAAGTCTTTTCTAAGATATCCAAGTCCATGAACTTTAACCCCTCGCCTATTCGCCCACTTAACCATTTGTTTAAGAGCATGATATTCTGAAGAAAGAAATTCTTTTGTGTTAAAACCACCAAGAGCAACATAGTTATATGTTTTGCACATTTTCTTATATTCCTCTGTCCCTCTTGTTTTATGCCAAACAGGTATTACTTGCTTATTTGTTGTTCTTTCTATCTGTTTTCTCCAATCTAACACTTGGTCATATCCAAAGATTATATCCATATCCATTTCTATGAAATGCTCTATGTTATTCTTTTTAATGAATTCACAATATCTGTCCATATAATCTATCATTTCATTTTTAGTGACGTTGGGATTAGAGTTCATGAAAGTGAATGCACCTGAGTCTAGCATGAATTCACGCTTAGCCATTCTCTTTCTTCTTAGACACTGTTCTTCACCATTAATGAATGTCTCAAGTATATATAAAGGCATTTGTTCTTCATTAAGATATATGTGATCTGAGTCTTTTATTGCAGAAATGAAATATTTCATTCTATCAACTCTCCACAGTGAGGGCATGTTATAGGCTCTTTTTCTTTTTGCACTCTGTCCTCATCTGTCAAAAAGTCTAAGTCCGAGAATTCTATATCTGATAAATCTACAGAGAATACATTTAGTTCTTCCATGTCTATGTTCTCAATTAAACTTAATTCGCTCTCCAATAGTTCAAAGTTCCACTCTGCTATCTCAGAAACCTTATTATCTGCAATTCTAAATGCTCTAATCTGTTCTTCTGTTAAGTCAGTTGCTCTAATCGTTGGAACTTCTTTCATTCCAAGTTTCTTCGCAGCCTTTAATCTTGTATGCCCATTTATTATTTCATTTTCTCCATCTATAACAATTGGGTTTTTAAAGCCGAAGTTTTTGATTGAGGAAGCTACCGCATCAACTGCATTGTCATTCTCCCTCGGATTGTTGATATATGGAATTAATTCATCTGTCTTTAAGTATTCAATCTTAATTTTATTTATTTTAATCACTCCTCTTAATTAATTATAGCTATAAAAAAAGCCCCCGTAAAGGGAG
>CAZSBA010000182.1:0-2218 GCA_964605035.1 uncultured Proteiniphilum sp.
GGTACGGCCCGCGCAATGACGGCGCATGGAAACTGCGCCAGCATGTCCGGCGTTGTACCTGCCGGTAGGTCACTGCCGGGACAGTATCGCCCGGCCATCATCATGTGCGACAGAGACAATGCGATGCTGCGCCAGCCCGTATTGTTGCTGCAGTTCGCCGTGTCGTCACTGCGGTGTGCAGTGACGACCCGGCAGCCGTACGTTGCCCGATCTGGCGCAGGCAATGAGCGTTCATGTGACCGCCGTCTTGCTCGGTTAGTCGCGGCGCGGGGCCTGTTCCCGATGGCTGTGCCACTGACGCGGCCTGCGGCCTTGTCGGCTGCCCGACCCGTCAGGCCATCAGGCCGCCCTGCCTGGTCAGGCAGCGCCAGGGTTTGCGCCTGCTCATGCTGGATCAGGCTGCCACCCTTTGTCCTGCATGAGCCGGGCGGCAAGCTCACTGGCATCCGTGGGCTTGCCCAGCATGCTGCGAATGTTGGCGAGGTGTGCCCTGACGACTTCCGGGGCTGCGGGCTTGAACGCGGGGGACGGTGGTGCAGTCGGCTGAGTGGCGACCACGGCGGGCTTTGCCGGGGCGGGAGGGCTGGCAGGCTGACGCAGCCTGCGACCCGCCCAAAAACGGAATTCTCCGGCCAGTACCCGCTTGATCAACCCGAAGAAATAGGCGATGGCATTGCGTACCACGCCGCTCTGACTGCGGGCCTGCAATTCATCGAGGACATCCTGACGCTGTTGCTCAGGCAACTGACGCAGCGCCGCCTGAATATCCTGTTGCTGCCTGGGCTTGACGCCGATCAGGCAGGGTGGCAACTGCACGGAACTGGATTTTTCGTTTTCGCCCGCGCAGTACGTACTTTTTTTATACTTATACAAACTATACGTAGGCGCAGAATCCTGAATGGTCTGCCGGGCGCGATGGTTCTGTGGCAGAACGGCCATTGGATTGGCGGATGCGTTGGCTGGTTCTTCCGGGGCGTCGGTATCCGCAGGTTGAGGCTGCCCGGTCGCCGTCGATGCCGGTGGCGGCGGATCGTTATGATCGTCGTCAGCGACAGGGCCGGGCTTTTCATCCGTCATCGTGGCCTGGATGTGGCTGGCTACCCGTGATACCTGATTGTTTTCGTGGCGTTCTGATTCGTGTAGCAAATCCGGCAGGCTGGCATCAAGTTCGCAGGCCTGGGCAAACCTGAGAGGGTGGTCGTGTACCTGGTACAGCTCACTCAATACATGGCCGGTCAGTGGGTCGCGGTGTTGGCCGATCAGGCTGATCCAGCCGGTCAAGCGCAGCACCACCAGTACGCGCCAGGCGGTCTCGTAGCCAGCACGCTGGCCCAGCGGGATCGAGGTGAGGTAGCGGCGCAGTTGTCCAAGATTCGCCAGCGGACTGAGGCCGTCAGCGGCACGCAGCATCCGAAGCACCTGCCAGCCATTGCGTTCAAGGGGCGTCAGGCGGGTGTCGAGCATCAGGGCGGTAGGAGTGCCAAGTAAGGTCTCGCCTGCAGAGGCGTTGCTGTGAGGGTGCGTCATGTCAGTTCTCCAGAATGGCAGGCGGGTTCGCCCGATGCCCTGCATCTCACTGGAGTTCTGTTTTCATGTCAGGCAACAATAGGTTCTGCGGCACAACCCTATTTCATACCGCCGTCAGACTGTGGCCGCTGACGTTCGGTGCGCGACGGCGGGGCCTTTCCGATGCACTCGGGCATGAACAGGCAAAGCAGCATTCACGCGGTTACAACCGCTTGACTCACACATTCAGGCCAATAACAAAAGTCAGGGGTACAGTCGGATAATGGGAGGGTGAGGCCGTTGCCTGGCTTGCCACAACGACCAGGCTTGTTGCTCGGCAAGATACTGGCGAGCGCTGCCCAGTCCAGCCAGTTCCAGTCGGTGCGCGAGTTCGGCACGGACAGGCAAGCGGCCATTCAGTACGGCACGCAGATGGCGGGGGCTGAATCCCAGGTGGGTAGCCAGGGCATCGGCGTTGATGCCCAGCGCTGGAAGTACGTCAAGGCGTAGTGCTTCGCCTGGGTGAGGTGGATTGTGCATGGGGATAACGTTCTCCGGCTTCCAAGCAGAGGGACAAGCGTTATGGATGCGCACGTTGCTCGGTTGGACGATAAAAGCCTGTTTTGCTTATCCGGTTATCATTGTGCCTTAGAAAGTCCAATCGCTTTCTCCAGGACGGCTTGCAGCATTTCCTGCGATGACTGACCTTCTT
>CAZSBA010000183.1:0-2196 GCA_964605035.1 uncultured Proteiniphilum sp.
CATTTTATTGTAACTATAGAAAATAGCGGGATCGTCTATCTTCCTATTGGAATATCTTCTTATTATCGTACAGTAGATTTTTTTTCAGATACAACAGGCACAATAAGTGCAATTATTTGTTTTATTGCAGTACTAATTTTTCGAAGTCTGTTTTTGACAAAAGGAAGGAGGTTTTTCATTGAAAAATGATATGATCTGTTTGGCGGGAGTTTCTAAAAAGTTTAAAGAGAAAATAATTTTTGAAGGATTAAATTTAGAAGTTGCAAAGGGAGAATGTATAGGAATTGTTGGAGAAAATGGAGTTGGAAAATCTGTATTATTCAAAATGATAACAGGACTGATGAGGATGGATAAAGGAGAAATCCTTATTGACGGCGAGCTTCTTGGAGAACAATTTGATTTTTCAGAAAAAATTGGAGCAGTTATTAACTATCCTGGTTTTTTCGACTATTACTCTGGCTATGATAACCTCAAGTATCTTTCTCTAATACAAAACAAAATTAAGGATAAAGAAATATTTTATGCGATGGATATGGTAGGATTAGATCCCCAGTTGAAAACAAAAGTAGGAAAATATTCCCTCGGAATGAGACAGAAGCTGGGAATTGCACAAGCTATAATGGAAAGGCAGGAAATACTAATCTTAGATGAACCTTTTAACGCTATAGATTATAAATCCCAAAAAGAGATCGAAGAATTCTTGCTTCAAGAAAAAGCAAAGGGAAGAACGATATTATTAACTAGCCATAATCAGGAAATATTAGATAGAATTAGTGACAAACTATATATTATTTCTGAGTATAAACTAGAATTAATGAGCAAAGAGTCTAGGAGAAAATACTTCTGCAGATAATTCAACTTTAATAATAGGATTGATATTAGAAAAGGAAGGAGAAATGTATGAAAGAGAAAGTGCTGGATCATTTATTATCAAGAGGAGTAAAACTGGCAAAACACTACTCAAAATCTGGATGTCGTTTATGGTGGTATCAAGAGGATATGAGTGAAGAGTTAAAGAAACGGTTAAAAGATTATGAAAAACAAGATAGGCAGAGAGATAATTGAAATAGCAGTTTTTGGGTGGAAAAATTTTATTTTTGAGAATCTACTCTCTATATTATTATTATTATGCATCGGGACAGCTGTAAATTCATTTTTATATACTATTCTCTATCTTGCAATAGTTTCTTTAAGCAGAAGATTCGTTAAAGGATTCCATTTTGACAAAAGATGGAAATGTATGTCGGAAACTGTAATTAGCCACAGTATGTTATTTCTTATGGCAAATATATTTAGCAATATTTTATCAATGAATGTGGTATGTACAGCTATTATTTTTTCGAGCACATATATTCTACTAGATTGCTTTTTATAGCTGACTGTTAGAGACCGTTGAGAAATACATATAATTAAGGATAAATTAGAATGGTTTGATACAAAAAGGGACTTCTTATAAAAAGAAGTCTCTTTTTTAGTGGAACTGTATTATCAACAACGATTCCTTTCTAAAATACTTAAAAATTAAAGATAGGGATTATGATTCTTTCTATAGAGCTCAAAAATAGTACAGTTAGGACAGAAAAAACGACGTTTAGGAAAACTTTTCTGGTTTTTAGAAAAACCGTGGTAGAATAGTTTAAATAAGGATTTTATGCTAAAGGATGATTGTTTCTGTGCAGATTTTTGAAGGAGGAATTAAGGATGGCTTTTTATGGGATTTTGATGCTGATGCTGCGTTTATCAGAAAGATTACAACAATAGAATAGAACCAGAACTTTAACGGGAGTATTGTTTCTTTATTTAACAGAACAAAGAAAAGTTTTGGAAATCATAATATAGAAAGGAAATAGGGTACAGGAGAAACCTTCCTCTCTGTAAAGAGCGTTTTTTCAGATTAGAATGGGTATCTTTATAATATAAGATGGAATATAGTTTCGGGATTCTCTAAGAGGAAAACGTTTCGAATAGTTTTTGATTTGAATGTAGAGAATCTCTTTAGAAAATAGCGGTTCTTCTGTGTAGAAGAGACGAATGTACTAGGTCAGGGAGTTTATAAGGCTGGTATAAAGGACTTAATAATAAAGCTTTTTAAACATATTCTTAAAGAAGCAGCTAATGGAAAAAAGTTTGTGTATTAGTGTATGAGAATAAAATTTATAAAGTAAGTAAACAACTTTTAGAATGAAAGCCTAAACT
>CAZSBA010000184.1:0-2167 GCA_964605035.1 uncultured Proteiniphilum sp.
ATATGTAGGTGATCTGGACCCCGATGAAGCAGGCCGTCGATGCGGCGGTGACGATGGTGGTGTCTTCGAGTGGCTGGGGGCCAGTGATGGATGGGTTCGTGCCACAGCTGGTCTTCGTGGAGGGGCAGCCACCCAGGTTGGGTGAGCAGTGGGTGGACGAGTATCTGAGGTTCACCGCGGCGCGTCTGCGACCCAATTCGGTGTTGGCGCAGGCCTTCGACTTGAAGGTCTTCTTCACGGTGGTGGGCAAGCCACCGGTTGGGGTGGGCACGGCGGATGTGTTGGCTTTCATCGAGCAGCAGCGTGAACCTCGCCATGGCGGCAACGTGGTCCGGTTGGTCGACGGCGAGCAGGGCCTGGCGGCGTCCACGATCAAACGCCGCCTGGCCACGGTCACCTCGCTGTTCGACTACCTGCTGGCCCGCGGTGTGTGTGAGCGGCAGCCGGTTCCTCGGTCGATGACGCCCCGGTCGCGGTCGTTGCGGGGCTCGCCGCTGGTCCGTGCTCCAAAACGGCTGCCGCAGGTGCTGTCGCCGGGCGAGGCGGTCGCGTTGATGGGCGCGTTGCGCACCGAGCGGGACCGGGCGATGGTCACGCTGATGCTGCACGCCGGACTGCGACGCTGTGAGGTGCTGGGCCTGCGTCTGGCCGACATCCAGCTGGGCGATGGACGGGTCTTCGTCCACCAGGGCAAGGGCGGCCACGAACGTATCGTCCCGGTCGTCGACGCGTTCTTCACCCACCTGGCCGCCTACCTGACCACCGAGCGTCCCCCGGAGTGTGACACCGGGTTGGTGTTCGTGGTGTTGAAGGGACCCCGCCGCGGCATGCCGTTGAGCGCAGCAGGGCTGGACGAAGTCCTTGCTGGGGCCCGAGGTCGCGCGGGGTTGCGACACGCGACCTGCCACGAACTGCGTCACACATGCTTCACCCGGCTGAGGGAGGCGGGCATGGCCTTGGAGGCGATTCAGGCCCAGGCCGGCCACGCCAACCTGGAGACCACCCGCATCTACCTCCACTTGTCCAACGACTGGCTCGCTGACCAGTACCGCGACGCCATGCAGGTGTTGAGCGACGTCTACCCACCCATCGAGGAAGGGCCCCGTCCATGACCGCTGTTGCCCCTACCAGCACCAGTCCGGCTCTTGAGGAGGTGACGGCCTCCTACATTGCGGCTGCTTCCAGCTCAGCGTCGGCGAAGGGCCGTCGCTTGGCGGCACAGCGCTTCGGTCGGCTGTTCGGTGATCTCGACGGCTGGAACCACGCCAGCGTCGAGCAACGCCGCCAGGTCCGCACCGAGGTGATGTCGTTCGCTGCTCACGCCGCCATCGCCAGCAGCCTGCCGGTCACCCCGGACTTCGTCTCCCAGTCATGCTGCCACTGGGGCATCTACATCGCTGACGCCTATCCCGAGCAGCGCGACAGATTCACCACCCAAGCCCTCGAGCTGGGCTTCACCACGGCACAAAGCCGACGCATGTGGTCCCATCTGGCGCGCATCTGCGTGATCGCCGGCACCAGCCCTGATGCCCTGACCACACAGACCTACCAGCAGGCGCGCACCAGCTACTTCGATGCCGTGATGGCCTCCCGAGCGAGCGCGCCGCCCCGATGGTTGTCGACGCCACTGTTCGGGCTGGATGCGGTGATGTTCCACCGCGGGCAAGCACCGCAACCGGCTGTCCGCCGGCCATGGGCGACGCGCAGCGCCGCCGAGGTCGACTGGGAACAGATCACCACCCATGTTCCGGTGATGGCTGCCACGATGCGCCGCTACCTGCAGCAATGCCACGCCTCACTACGGCCCTCATCAGTGACACTGTTCGAGACCACCCTGCGGCAATTCGCCGGATACCTCATCGCCCACCACCCCGAGGTCAATCGCATCGCCGACCTGCAGCGCTGCCACATCGAGGACTACCGCTCCTGGCTTGATCAACGACCCGGCTACCGCGGCCAGACCGGGTTGTCAAAGACCACGTTGGGCATGCGGATGGGTCACCTGCATACCTTCTTCACCCGTATCACCGAATGGAGCTATCCCGACCTGCCCACCGGCGCTCTGGTCTTCCGCGAAGACCGTCCACGCTTGGACAAGCCACTGCCCAAGTTCCTCGACGATGCCCGTGCTGCCGCGTTCATGACCGCAGCCGCACAGCTACCCGAC
>CAZSBA010000185.1:0-2155 GCA_964605035.1 uncultured Proteiniphilum sp.
CAACTTTGTTAATTCTATTTGCATTTTTTATTAACTTTGGGTTTAGACTTAAATTGAATTGTAACCTTCCCTACTTTGAATATATTTTCCGTTAATTGTAAAATAAGACGACAAAACTACTGCAAAAGTTTATGTATACAGGAATTATATATCGCTACTACCTAGTCAACGAAAAAGGCATAGAAATGTCTTATATTGGTCAAACTTGTGCTGAGAAAAAAAGACGTTCTGACTTTTTGAACTTAAATATTCAATATGGCGGGAATAGAATTGAAAATGCCAGAAAGAAGTATAGTCCACATTCATTCAAATACGAAATTTTGGAGACGGTATCAGTAGATACCGAAGAAGAAATAATCATAGCTCTTAATAAATTAGAGATATACTATATTGATAAATTTAATTCTTTCAGAAAGGGATATAATAATACTATTGGTGGCGGAGGAGCTAATGGTTATAGGCATACAGATGATTATAAACAATGGCAAAGTGAGAAAACTAAAAAGTTGGTTGAAAACCCTGAATATGTAAAAAGTATATCAGAAGGGATAAAATCTTATTATCTTAATAATCCGAATGCACGCAAAGAAAAATCGGATGAAGTTAAGCAACGATATAAGGATCCACTTGAAAGACTGAAAACAAGCATTGCTCATAAGAAAAGTTATGCCAGTAATCCATACCGTGCAAAAAAACAAGCAAAGAAACTAAGTACGACTTGCTCAACACAAGAAGGAAGAAAGCGTATGAGTGAAACTATAAAGAATGCTTGGAAAACAGAAGAGTACAGAGTGAAATATTCCAAAAGTAAGAAAGCACTTTGGGCTACTGAAGAATACAGAAAAAAAATGGAATTAGCTTACAAAGGAATGAATGGTAAAAAGGTTCTGCAATTAACTATGGAAAATATTCCAATTCAAGAATTTGAATCTGCTACAGAAGCAGCTAGACAGCTCGGATTTAGCTTTGGAAGTATAAGTAGAGTTTGTAGAGCCGAACGTAAACAATATAAAGGTTACAAGTGGAAATACATATAGTCATTTAATTATTAAAGCCAAATGCTTTCAATAAATATACTTGATCTGGAGGGAATAGATTAATTTGAGCACAAATACAAACAAACAATAATCTAAACCAATAAAGTTTTTTTAGCTATATTTGAATAGGATAGAAGGTGAGATAAAGCTAATATAAATATGAATAAAAAGTAACTTAGCATACAGTGAATATAAATAAAGAGAAACAAGTAAAATCAAAAAAACGTGTTGCAGATCACGGAGAAGTATTTACCAACGAGAGAGAGGTAAATGCAATGCTCGACCTTGTCAAGCAGGAAACGGAGAGGATTGATTCACGTTTCTTGGAGCCCGCTTGTGGTAATGGCAATTTTCTTGCTGTAGTATTGAGAAGAAAACTAAGCATTGTTGAAGATCGCTACAAAAAAAATCAAAATGATTGGGAAAGGTATGCTGTGATTGCCGTTTCCAGTATTTACGGGGTAGAAATACTCGAAGACAATGCCCAGGAATGCAGAGAGCGGCTATTTGAAATCTTCGATAAACACTACACTCTCCTATATAAAAACAAGTGCAAAGAAGAATGCAGAAGGAGTATACAGTACCTTTTACAAAGGAATATACTGTGGGGTGATGCACTGGACTTTTGCAATCCAATCACGAAAGAACCCATTGTTTTTTCGGAATGGAGTGCTGTAAATGGATCTATGCTCAAGCGAAGAGACTATGTATTCCGATTCCTGGTTGAACAATCACATCAGTTTTCACTATTCAATGATGAAGGAGAAGCTGCTGCAATTGATGAACCTGTAAAAGATTACCCATTGATACATTTCTTAAAGTTAGGTGAACATGATTCAAACGAACTACAATCCTGATGTTCTCACGTGTCTTGCAAATCTGAGCAATGACGAAGTATTTACACCGCCCAACCTGGTGAATGATATGTTGGATTTGCTCCCTGCCGACTTATGGCGAAATCCTAAAGCTAGATTCTTGGATCCTGTATGTAAAACGGGTGTATTTCTCAGAGAAATCGCTAAACGTCTCATGCTTGGTCTAGAAACAAAAATACCCGACAAGCAAGAACGGATTAATCATATATTTAAGAATCAACTTTACGGGATTGCAATCACAGA
>CAZSBA010000186.1:0-2137 GCA_964605035.1 uncultured Proteiniphilum sp.
GGGGTTCTAGGGATTTTCCGTCCAAAAACGACAAAGTGCTCTGGAGGCCTTGCCGTCCGTGGCCTCCAGAGGGGTATTACTTTTCGCTGACGGGTAAATATCCCTCGATTGAGCGCATAAGCTCCTCCAGATCTGGCAATTTTTCGCTCAATTCGAAGTGGTAAGTCCCCTTGAGGTTAATGTTGTGCCAGGCCACAGGGGATGCCTGTTTGACGATATCTATTCTCTTGGTATCTCCTTGGTATTCGAAGCTGGTCAACAGCTGGCTGAGTATCCTGGAGTTGAAGTAAACGATGGCATTGGTGACCAGGCGAGCGCACTCATTCCATAGCTGGATTTCTTCGTCTGAACTGCCCCGGAACTGATCCCCATTGACGCTGCTCACGGCCCGACGCAGTTGGTGATAGGCCTCTCCCCGGTTCAGCGCGCGCTGAACATAGTTTCTTAAACTGGCATCATCGATGTAGCACAGTAGATAATTCGCTTTCACCAGGCGATTGTATTCCGTCAGGGCTTCCAGCAGCGGGTGATTGCGCTTGTACTCCGAGAGCTTTCTCACCAAGGTGGCTTGCGTTGTTTTCCGCTGCTTAAGTGATACTGCAATCCGTTGGATGGTATCCCAGTGCTGCGCAATACGATGGGTATTGATTGGCTTTTTTAAGCACAGCTGAATTCGGTGTTCTTTGTCTTCCTTGACATCAAACATGTCATTGATCACTTTGCCAACCTGGGCATAGCGTGGGGCAAACTGGTATCCGAACAGATCCAGTAACGCGAAGTTCACATGGTTCACCCCATGGGTATCGGTTGAGAGCACATCCGGAATGATGTCTGACGTATTGCTCATCAACAAATCAAAGATGTAGTGCGATTCATGTTCGTTGGCGCCGATCACTCTGGCGTTGATCGCAGCGTGATTGGCGATCAAGGTCATGGCAGAAACACCTTTTTGAGTGCCAAAGTACTTCGACGAATAACGGGTTTTGAAGGTCTCGCGCCGGGCTTCGAACTTTTGACCATCGGCACTGGCGTGGATCACATCTTCCTGGATGTTGTAGTACCGGAAGATGGGTAGCTTGGCTGTCGCGTTATTGATGTTGTCGTTAGCAGCATTCAATGTTTCCAGGCGAAGATAGTTCGCCTGGATAGTGCTGAGCTGATCATAGGTACGATCAGAGATCTGTGCCATGCCGTAAATGCCTTGATTGGTTGCATTGCCGACCAGAATTGCCAACAGGTCATATTCATGGGAACGGCTTCTGGATTGGGAACCCAGCACATGAGCGAAGCAGTCAATGAAACCGGTGTCACGATCAACCATGCGCAGTACATCCGCAACCCCCGTTGTGGGAATTTGCTGGAAGAAGGGATTGTTGACCAGATGATGTTTGCTGGCCGAAGGCAGGCGCCAGAAGCGTTTACCCTGCGGATTACGCAAGATGATATTCCGGTTGTCTTCCTGTTCAAGATATTCGCCGACTTCGTACAAACGGGTATCCAATTCCATGGCCATCTGTTTGATCAGCTTTTCAGGCTCCTCCGCTAATTTTGTAAAATGGCTCTGTTGAAGCAGCGTATATTTGTTTTTTCGCCAATGTTCCCCGTCGATCAGGTCGGCGTCGAGTGCCCGGTATTTAGTGATATCAGGCAGCGTCAGCTGGCCATTCAGGCGATCAGGAATCTGTTGATAGAGGAACCACTCATAACGATCGATCAGGATATTCCCTTCACCATCCAGCAGGAATTCACGTGATTTTTTGGAAAGGAGTCTGGTGTCGGCAGTTTGCAACTGAGCGTCCTGGCCGTTGAGTTCGTTTTGTGTTTTCGCCAAGGCGGCCGCTAAGTGCTGGGTGCCGTCGCAGCCTTCGAAGCGCAGACATAGGAACAACTCTCGCAGCAAACCTTTCCGCAGACTTTCTTTCTCGTCGCAGTACTGCCACATGGCTTCATCGACCGATCGTCGCTGCTCGTTCAGGAAGAGACATACAGATTCCAGATCCCTTTTGGTCAGCAGGCTCAGTGCTTGCTGTCTTACTGTTGCAAACGGTAGTTGCAGATCAATGCTGTCATCAATGAACAGGTGCAGTACTTCAGCTGCCTTGCTGACATTTTTAGCTGCTTTTTGCCAATCCTTAAA
>CAZSBA010000187.1:0-2125 GCA_964605035.1 uncultured Proteiniphilum sp.
CAAGAAAATGGCTAAAGAAGTTGCCGGACAACTAAAATTACAAATCAAAGGAGGTGCCGCAAATCCATCGCCCCCAGTAGGACCAGCATTAGGTTCAAAAGGGATCAATATTATGGATTTTTGCAAGCAGTTCAATGCCAGGACTCAAGACAAAGCCGGTAAAGTGTTACCAGTGGTTATCACTTACTATGCCGACAAGTCATTTGATTTTATTGTTAAAACTCCACCGGTTGCAATTCAATTATTAGAAGCTAGTAAACAAAAGGGTGGTTCAGCAGAGCCCAATCGTATTAAGATTGCTGCTGTTACTTGGGATCAGATTCAAACAATCGCTCAAGAAAAAATGACCGACCTTAACTGCTTTACGCTTGAATCAGCAATGAAAATGGTAGCTGGTACGGCTCGAAGCATGGGTATCACAGTTAAAGGGAAATTTCCTGAAAATATTACAAATTAAAACTTCAATTGAGACATGAGTAAACTGACAAAAAATCAAAAGTTAGCTTTGAGCAAGATTGAGGTAGGAAAAACCTATTCACTGAAAGAAGCATCTGAACTGGTAAAAGAAATAACTACTACCAAGTTCGACTCTTCTGTTGATATCGATGTACGCTTAGGCGTAGATCCGCGAAAAGCTAATCAAATGGTAAGAGGTGTTGTATCTCTACCACACGGTACAGGTAAACAAGTTAGAGTTCTAGTATTGTGTTCTCCTGAAGTCGAAACCGAAGCTAAAGAAGCTGGTGCAGACTATGTAGGACTAGATGAATATATCGATAAAATTAAAGCTGGTTGGACCGATATTGATGTTATCATAACGCAACCGCAGATAATGGGTAAAATTGGTGCATTAGGGCGAGTTTTAGGACCACGCGGATTGATGCCAAACCCAAAGAGCGGTACAGTTACTCCTGATGTGGCAAAAGCCGTAAAGGAAGTAAAACAAGGTAAGATTGACTTTAAGGTTGACAAAGCTGGTATAATTCATACATCTGTAGGAAAAGTATCATTTACACCGGAACAAATTAGAGATAACGTTAGAGAGTTTGTTCAGACGTTGATCAAATTGAAACCGACAGCAGCAAAAGGTACTTATATTAAGAGTATTTATCTTTCTAGTACAATGAGTCCAGGTATTAAACTGGATACTAAAGCATTAGAAGAATCAAATTAATAAAGGAATCAATGAAAAGGGAAGATAAACAACAAATAATAGAAAAGCTATCAGCTGATATTCAAGAGTACGAAAACTTCTATCTTACCGATATTGCTACACTAAACGCAGCAAAAACGAGTAAACTTAGAAGTGAGTGCTTTAAAGAAGATATCAAGTTGGTTGTAGTTAAAAACACCTTACTGCAAAAAGCATTCGAATCGCTAGAAGGAAAATATGAAGAATTGTATCCAATTTTAAAGGGAAATACAGCTATCATGTTTTCAAATTCTGCTAATGCTCCTGCAAAACTTATTGATAAATTTAAAGCTGATAAGATACCTTCATTAAAAGGTGCTTATGTACAGGAAAGTTTCTTTATTGGTGCTGAAACACTAAAAGAACTTATAAATATCAAGAGTAAAACAGAGATTATTGGAGATGTTATTGCACTATTGCAATCTCCTGCAAAGAATGTTATATCTGCACTCCAATCCGGTGGTACAACAATACATGGTGTATTAAAAACACTATCGGAAAGAGAACAATAATTGTACACAACAAACAAACAGAATTAGTAATCAATAATTAAACAAATACAAAAAATGGCAGACTTAAAAAAATTTGCTGAAGACTTGGTTAACTTAACAGTAAAAGAAGTTAACGAACTAGCTGAAATTTTAAAAACAGAGTACGGTATTGAACCAGCTGCTGCAGCTGTTGCTGTTGCTGCAGGTCCTGCTGCTGGCGGTGAAGAAGCTGCTGAGGAACAAACTTCCTTCGATGTAATCCTTAAGAGTGCTGGATCAGCCAAACTTGCTGTTGTAAAAGCAGTAAAAGAGCTTACCGGTCTAGGTCTTAAGGAAGCTAAAGATTTAGTCGACGCTGCTCCAAGTGAATTGAAAAAAGGTATATCTAAAGACGAAGCGGAAGCTTTGAAAAAACAACTTGAAGAGGCTGGAGCAGAAGTTG
>CAZSBA010000188.1:0-2115 GCA_964605035.1 uncultured Proteiniphilum sp.
CAATGGATTCATGACAGTAAACTCATTAATCAAACCTTTGAATGTCATTACATCAATCCCTCCGCCTCAAGTAACATTGCAGAAGTCGGTAAAATCAGTTTTAAAAAAGTCTTTTTCTTATTTTCTATTCAATACCAAATACTAAAAGCTATTTTCAAAATAAAACCTGATCTATGCTATTACACACCCACTTCAGATGGATGGGGCATTTATAGAGATAGCGTTACTATTTTATTAATGAAGTTATGTAGAAAAAAGATTGTTCTACATATGCATAACAAGGGAGTACACAATTTTGCAAAGAATAGGTTTGCAAGACTTGCTTATAGAATTAATTTTAGCAACGTAAAAATAATACTTATTTCAAAAGAACTTTATAACGATGTTGCAGATTTTGTAAAGCCTGAAAACATTTTCTATTTATCCAATGGATTGCCTCCTACATTATCAGAAAAACAATATAAAAACATTATAGAACTAAGAGAAAAAGCAACATCCAAAACACGTTTTTTGTATTTAAGTAACATGATCTCTGAGAAAGGCATATGGGTCTTACTGGAAGCATGCAACTTGCTACACAAAGATGGAAAGGATTTTGAATGTCATTATGTAGGCAATTGGGGAGATACAACGCACGAGGATTTTCAAAATGAAATATCTAAAAGAGGTTTGGAAAAGTATGTATTCGTTCATGGTCCAAAATATGGAGCAGAAAAAGGAACATTCTTCTCAAATAGTAATGTATTCGTTTTTCCTACATTTTATCATGGTGAAACCTTCGGTCTTGTATTATTAGAAGCCATGGAATATGGTTTACCTTGTATTAGTACTTATGAAGGTGGCATTCCCAGCATTATTCAAAACAATGAAAATGGCATTCTTGTGAAACAACAAAGTTCAGAACAACTAAAAGAAGCCATGCTTTCTTTTATTGAGAATCCCAGCCAAAAGGATATGGGTTCAAAAGGTAGAGAGATATATTTGAAAAAATACACCATCGCTACATTTGAAAAGAACATAACCGATATCTTATCACAATTATCACTAAATTAGAATTGTGTTTATTTGCGAATTAGTACTGTAAAAATCAAATAAAAGTATGCCATCTATCCTTATCAATGCTTACGCCTGTTCCCCCAATATGGGAAGTGAACCAGGCATGGCCTGGAATTGGTGTGTAAACCTTGCCAAGCATTGCGAGCTACATATCATCACCGAAGGGGAGTTCAAAGAGCAAATAGAAACTGTCCTCCCTACTCTGCCTCAAGGTAAGAATATGCACTTCTATTATAATCCGGTATCGGAAGAGGTAAGAAAAATGTGTTGGAATCAAGGGGATTGGCGTTTTTATAAACATTATAAAAGGTGGCAATGGAAGACTTATGAGATAGCAAAAGAAATACTAGCTAATCAGCATATAGACATTGTTCATCAACTGAATATGATCGGATTTCGTGAACCGGGCTATCTGTGGAAGATAGAGGAGAAACCATTTGTGTGGGGACCGGTAGATGCAAAAGAGAAATTTCCGACTGCTTATCTACAAGGGGCTAATCTAAAAGCCAAGTTGTTTGTACATCTGAAGAATTTTCTGACAGGTATCCAACTAAGTTATGACAGAAGAGTAAGAAAAACAACGAAGAAGGCATCTGTGATAGTTTCTGCTTCTTCAGAATCGCAAAAGAGTTTCAATAAGTTTTTCAATATTGATTCTCCATTATTGAATGAAACCGGCTGTTATCCCCAAATCAAACCCTTGCTGGATAAAAGAGATAAAAACGAGTTGGATTTGCTATGGGTTGGCAAACTCGATTTCAGAAAACAGCTGACATTAGCCATAAAATCATTAGCTCAACTCAATAATCATAAAATAAAACTGCATATTGTAGGCAGTGGAGATGCAACTATTTATCAACAATTAGCTCTCTCTTTGAATGTGGCATCGCAATGCATCTGGCATGGGACAGTCAGTCATGACAAGGTGCAGGAAATGATGCGACAATCGGATGTTTTCTTCTTCACCAGTGTAGCGGAAGGAACTCCTCATGTAGTACTTGAAGCCATTAGCAACAATCTGCCTGTAGTGTGTTTTGATATTTGCGGACAAGGTGATTC
>CAZSBA010000189.1:0-2068 GCA_964605035.1 uncultured Proteiniphilum sp.
TTTCAGACACATCAGATAATGCATTTGCACCTGCACTTACAGGAAGTGCCTCTTATATAGATGGTATTTCGGGAAAAGCATTATCACTAGATGGAAGTAGTTATGTTAATTGTGGCAATAGTCCTTTATTACAACCAGCAAACTTGACACTTTCATTTTGGGTAAAAACAACTCAAGCTTTAGCAGGTGAAAATATGCTAGTTTGGAACAAACCAAACGGAGCATTTAATGGGAATGGTTACTATCTTTCAAGCCTAGATGCTGCAACTCCACTAAAAATATCAGTAGGACCAGCATCAGGAGTACCACTTGAAGCGTACGTTTCAGGTTCAAGAGAAGAATTCTTCCCTGTAGGAGAATGGGTACATGTAGCTGTAAGTTACGAATCAAGTTCAAAAATATGTAAAATATACAGAAATGGAATCTCACAAGCTGTATCATACATAAACCAATCAGAAAATGGTGCAATAACAGCAACAAATGATACAAAATACATTGGATTTAATTCCCCTTCATATGGTGGTGGCTATGCAAAATTAGCAATAGATGAATTTAATATATATAGTGAAGTAGCTACTTCAAATGATGTTAGAGAATTATATGGTTTGTATGCAGAAGTTGATTATGAAAAATTATTACAAGATGATTATGATTCATTAAATATAGCAACTAAAGATGTAACTAATAATATAAAGCTACCTGTTATTGGAACAAAAGGTGAAAGCACTATAAGTTGGGAATCCTCAGATGAAAGTGTTATTTCAACAGAAGGCGTAGTTACAAGACCTGCAGCAGCAGAAGGAGATGCCCAAGTAACTATGACGGCAACACTTACAAATGGAACATTTAATAAGACAAAAACATTTGTGGTAAATGTTTTAGCAATGAGTGATTTGCTAGGAATGCAGGATTTTAGTCTGATAGATGTTACTCTATTAGATGAGTATGAAATTAATGCATTTAATAAAGATGTTGAATATTTATTAAGCCTTGACACTAATAGATTACTTGCAGGATTTAGACAAACAGCAGGGCTAAGTATGCAAGGAGTTACAAGATATGAAGGTTGGGAAAATTCTCTTATAGGTGGTCATACAATAGGTCATTATTTAACTGCAGTATCACAAGCTTATGCGTCTTTAGATGAAACTTCAGAATATAAACAAGACCTATTAATAAAAATAAACGAGGTTGTAAATGGACTGAAAGCTTGTCAGGATGCAATTGGAACAGGATATTTATTTGGAGCAACGCTAATAGATGCTTCTAATATAGAACTTCAATTTGACAATGTTGAACTTAATAGAACTAATATAGGAACACAGGCGTGGGTACCTTGGTACACAATGCATAAAATACTTGATGGAGTTATAAAGGCATATGAACTAACTGGAAATCAAGTGGCACTTTTGGTGGCGCAAGATTTGGGAGACTGGGTATATGATCGTGCAAATTCATGGAGTGAAAACACACAAAAAACGGTGCTTAATATTGAGTATGGTGGAATGAATGATGCGCTATATGATCTTTATAAAATTACTAACAATCAAAACCATGCTATAGCAGCACATAAATTTGATGAAACTACATTGTTTGAAAAAATAATGACACGAAACGACAATGTACTAAATGGTCTACATGCTAATACAACTATTCCTAAGTTCTTAGGAGCTTTAAACAGATATAGAGCAGTAGGAGAAGAAGAATATCTCGAATATGCGGAAGTTTTTTGGGATATGGTAATAAAAAACCATACATATATAACTGGTGGTAATAGTGAGTGGGAACATTTTGGTGCAGATAATATTCTTGACGCAGAAAGAACAAATTGTAACTGTGAAACTTGTAATTCATATAATATGTTAAAGCTAAGTAGAGAATTGTTTAAAATTAGTGGAGATAAGAAATATTTAGATTACTATGAAACTACTATAATAAACTCGATTTTATCTTCACAAAATCCATTAACAGGAATGACTACTTATTTCCAACCAATGGCAACAGGATATTTTAAAGTATATGGAACACCTAATGATAAATTCTGGTGTTGTACAGGTTCAGGTATGGA
>CAZSBA010000190.1:0-2024 GCA_964605035.1 uncultured Proteiniphilum sp.
ATTCAGATAGGTTCTGATTTTGTTATCTTCCAACAAAATATCGCCATAGTCATTTCCTCCATACCAGTTAGAGTCCCATCCTTTGACGATCCCCAAACGATTTGCTATCGGATTTACTTTTTGTCCCATCTTGCTTAATTTTGTTCTTTAACTTCTTTGTTAATAGTATCAACCACTATAGTTACGTGGTTAGAACGTTTACGGATTCTATGTCCACGTCCTTGTGGTGCAGTACGTAATCTCTTTAGAGTTGTACCTTCATCCACAGATATTGTCTTAATATATAGTTCGCCTGTCTCTGCCTTGCGATCGTTTTTTTGTTCCCAGTTAGAAATAGCTGACATTAGCAATTTCTCAACTTTGGCTGACGCTTCTTTATTGGAAAACTTCAATACACCTAATGCTTTAAAGGCTTCCATTCCACGTACCATATCTGCAACATAGCGCATTTTACGCGGCGAAGACGGAACATTTTTCAACACGGCTAAAGAGACCTCTTTGCGGGCTTCTTTTCTTTTTTCGGCTGATATTCTTTTTCTAGCACTCATCTCTTTTTATGTTTATCTTTATTTCTTTCTGTTGCCTGCGTGACCGCGGAACGTACGTGTTACAGCGAATTCTCCCAATTTGTGACCCACCATATTTTCAGTTACATAAACCGGAATAAATTTATTACCGTTATGAACTGCAATAGTATGACCAACGAAGTCAGGTGATATCATAGAGGCGCGAGCCCATGTTTTAACAACGGTTTTTTTACCGCTATCATTCATGGCGTTAACCTTCTTTTCCAAATTCAGATTGATATATGGACCTTTTTTTAATGATCTGCTCATATTTTTTCTAATTAATCAGTTACTTTTTCTTCCTCTTTTCAACTATATACTTAGAGGAGTGCTTTTTACGAGCTCTTGTTTTCAAGCCCTTAGCGTATAAGCCTGTGGCTGATCTTGGATGACCTCCTGAAGCACGTCCTTCACCACCACCCATCGGGTGATCAACTGGGTTCTTAACAACCCCGCGAGTATTTGGACGGCGACCCAGCCAACGTGAACGACCGGCTTTTCCTGATTGTTCCAGAGCATGGTCCGAATTACCAACACTACCTATCGTAGCCTTACATGCAGAAAGAATCTTACGAACTTCTCCGGAAGGCATTTTGATAATAGCATATTTCTCTTC
The DNA here is from genome assembly GCA_964605035.1 of uncultured Proteiniphilum sp. Taxonomy (GTDB): domain Bacteria; phylum Bacteroidota; class Bacteroidia; order Bacteroidales; family Dysgonomonadaceae; genus Proteiniphilum. The sequence continues at coordinate 1,183 of CAZSBA010000190.1, forward strand.
ACGAGAAACAAGCTGTGCAAATGTTCCGGCAGAGCGTGCCATTTTTGCACCTTGTCCCGGACGTAGTTCAATATTATGAACAACTGTACCAATGGGAATTACCGACAAGGGCAATGCATTACCTACTTCAGGGGCAGCTTTATCCCCCGACATCACTGTGGTTCCTACCTGAAGACCGTTTGGAGCTAAAATATAAGTTTTAGCACCATCTGCATAATAAAGAAGTGCAATCCTTGCCGATCGGTTTGGATCATACTCTATACTTTTAACAACGGCTGGTATACCATCTTTTGTTCTCTTGAAATCGATAAATCTATAACGTTTTTTGTGTCCGCCGCCAATATTTTTCACGGTCATTTTACCGCGATTGTTGCGACCACCTGAAACGCTTTTACCAACAACAAGAGATTTCTCCGGTACACTTGCAGTGATATTTTCAAATGAACCGATAATCTTGTGTCTTTGCCCCGGTGTAGTGGGCTTTAATTTACGTATTGCCATTTTTTTTTAAATATTGCTGAATAAATCGATTGTTTCACCTTTCTTCAAGGTTACAATTGCTTTTTTATATGATGACGTACGACCTTTTACAACACCCGATTTTGAATATCGGCTTCTTTCCTTACCATCATACTTCATTGTGTTTACGCTTTCAACATGTACATTATATAGCGTTTCCACTGCTTTCTTTATCTCCACCTTATTAGCAGAAGGAACTACGATAAAACCATAGCGGTTTTCAAACTTATCGGTAATCGCAGTTTGCTTTTCAGTGAATATTGGTTTTACTATTACACTCATTTTGTTTCTCCTTGCACTTTAAAGTGGTTGTCAATTGCAGC
>CAZSBA010000191.1:0-1988 GCA_964605035.1 uncultured Proteiniphilum sp.
CACTTTTTATGATATTGGGATTTTTTAATGATTTAAGAAAGAAAAAAAATGAACAAAAGCAACAATCACTGCCAAAGACTCATACTTATCAATCAGATGAACCTGAGGTTATTCCACCACTTTACAAAAAAATTACTCCTCCAGATCCCAATACCATAAAAAGAAAAAAATCGTTGGAGCGAAAAACTTCCAATAAATATTCGAAGGAAGGTAGTTCAGTGTTTCAGTCGTCAATGGATCTTTTGACCGATTTTAGTAAAGAATCTTCACTTAAAAGTTCAATATACATAAATGATACTGGAGAAACTTACACACAAGATACAGAATCTCATAATAGAATGGAGAAATATGATAATAACATAATATTTGGAAATGATATTATAAATGATCTCACCGGAGATAATAAAAGAAACGAATTGGTTAAAGGTATCATATATAGCGAAATACTGAAGAGAAAGAGTTAAAGTAGTAATTAAGTCAATACCACACTCAATTAAATCAAAAAAATAATTAGTAAATAAAATATAGTTAGTTAATATGGCTTTAAAATTTATTAGCGCTGAAGAAGCAGCATCACTTGTAAAAGATAATGATAATGTAGGCTTCAGTGGCTTTACTCATGCAGGATGTCCTAAAGTTGTTCCCGTAGCAATAGCTGCACACGCTAAAGAGGAACACTCCAAAGGTAATCCTTTTAAGATTGGTGTTTTTACAGGTGCATCAACAGGAGATTCAATAGACGGGGAACTTACGCGTGCAAAAGCAATTAAAATGCGTACACCATATCAAACAAATAAAGATATGCGTATAGCCCTTAATAATGGAGAATTTGATTATTTTGATCTTCACCTATCTCAGCTTGCTCAAGAGATACGCTATGGTTTTCTTGGAAAAATAAATGTAGCCGTAATAGAAGCTTGTGATGTAACTGAAAGTGGAGAGATTGTTCCTACCTCGGGCGTAGGTATTACTCCAACCATTAGTAGATTAGCAGATATAGTAATAGTTGAACTAAATAAAAAAGTGCCTACTAGACTACGTGGAATACATGATTTGTATGAGTTGCAAGATCCGCCAAAACGTCGCGAAATTCCTATATATGAAGTACAAAACCGTATAGGTCTTGAATATGTGAAAGTTAATCCGTCAAAAATATTTGTCGTAGAAACAGATAAAGAAGCAGAAGGTGGAGGCTTTGCTCCTCTTGATGAGGTAACTGAAAGAATAGGTAACAACGTTGCTGATTTCTTTGTAGCTGAACTTAAAGCTGGTAGAATTCCCGCACATTTTTTACCCATACAATCAGGAGTAGGAAATATTGCAAATGCCGTATTAGCTTCAATGGGTAATAATCCGGGAATACCTCGTTTTGAAGTTTATACTGAAGTTATACAAGATGCTGTAATTGATATGATGCAACAGGGTAACATCTCGTTCGCCAGTGGATGTTCACTAACAGTTAGCAACGAAGTGTTAAACAAGTTTTATGAAGACCTCTCATTCTTTAAGAATAAACTTGTTCTCCGACCTTCAGAAATATCAAATAACCCAGGTCTTGCACGTAGGTTGGGTATTATTTCCTTAAATACAGCTATAGAGGTTGATATATTTGGAAACGTAAATTCAACTCACGTTAATGGTACAAAGATGATGAATGGTATTGGTGGCTCTGGCGATTTTACACGTAATTCTTACCTATCTATCTTTCTTACTCCTTCAACAGCTAAAAATGGTGCTATCAGCTGTATTGTACCAAAGGTTACACACGAAGATCATAACGAGCATTCTGTGAAAATTGTGGTTTCTGAGTATGGAGTAGCAGATCTAAGAGGTAAAGGGCCAAGAAGACGTGCCGAAGAATTAATAGAGAAGTGTGCACATCCCGATTATCGCCCGTTATTGCATGAATATATTAATAGAGGGGTTAAAGGTCATATACCACAGGATCTCTATAGTTGTTTTGCTTTTCATCATTCTCTAAAGGAAAC
>CAZSBA010000192.1:0-1965 GCA_964605035.1 uncultured Proteiniphilum sp.
TCAACGGTAATGAGCAGGATAAGTCATATTCAGGAATTGGCACTAGTAAAACATAACTACACAGGAGTAATAGGTTTCAAGGATTATAAGAAGATACTAAATATTAATATCCCTCTAACTGATAAGTATTTTCTTTTGAAATACAACGGTTATTTGAAGGCTGGAGTAGATTTTAGTAGGATAAAAATTAACACTTTAACCGACTCAATGGTACATGTATCGATTCCAAGACCAGAAATATTTGATACAGTAATTGATGAAGGTTCGGTTCAGATTTACAATGAGAGCGAGAATGCTTTTAATCCTATCAAAATTTCAGATTATAATGAGGCCCTTGCAAGAGAGAAAAGTATTATGATAAACGATGCAATTAAACAGGGTATTCTTACGGATGCAACAAGTCAGGCAAAAATGGTGTTAACCGCAATGCTGGAAGAAATGGGGTTTGTTGATATAAAAATTACTGAGGAATTAGTAATTCCTCAGATTCGTTGAAAAGCTTTAAGTTATTATGAAGGATTGACAAATGAATATCCTTCACAATATTTTATTACCTCATCACCCAAAAATTTTAGGAAACTATTGTGCTGTTCTTTGCTTATTATTTTAGGATAGCTAAGTATGAGCAGCTCTTGTTCATTACCATCCAATCGATAGGGCAAATGAATAAATCTGTATGGGGTAAGAGTGAACCCCGATCGTTCGTAAAACTGCAGTCTTCTAACCGATAATTCATTGCTCAGAGGATCTATTTCAAGGATAATTATATGGTTTGAGTCTCTCAGATAACTGAGAAGCTGAGTGCCATAACTTAGCCCCCTGAGATTTGGGTTTACTGCCAGATGTTCAAGGTATCGATATGTGTCCCACTCCCAAAAAAACATTAAACCTATCAATTCCTGACCATCCCATACAGAGAGAGGGAAAAAGCGTTCATCGCTGCATGCACGTATATGATCTTCAACCTTTCTGCGTTCGGCAATAGGAAAGCTATCTTCGTATAGTTGCCAAACTTGATTCCACCTGCTTTTATCGCTTGGTTCTATTTTTAAGAATTCCATATAAATATTCCAAAATTTATTTTAAGTTCAAATTTACTTGAAATTTTTATTCTTTCTTGAAGCTTAAGGCTATAAAAAACAAAAAATAGATATTATCCCATCCCAGATGGGATAATATCTATTAGGGGTGAAATAGCTATTATAAATATTACTTTACTTAATATAAATGTTTAAATTTCACAAGTTCCATCGGCTGAGCACGAAAGACCTTTTATTACTTCTGGTTTTACTGCCTCAGTGTTTCTGCTTTTCCAGGCATTGTAGGCTTTATTTAATACCTTAAGGAAAAGTTCTACGGGTTCAGATCCTACAATTGCTTGTCTTCTGTCCATTAAGAATGTTGGCACCGTGTCGAAACCAAGGTTTCCAGCTTCTTGAATATCTTGTTTGATTTCATAAGAATACTCATCGCTTTCTAGCATAGTAGTTATTTCATCTTCTTCTAAACCAACCTCTTTTCCGATAGAAATAAGTAAATTCCAATCGCTGTAATCTTTTGCTTCTTCAAAATACGCTTTTGATAATTTCATGAGAACAGCACTATCCAGACCTCTTTTTGAAGCAAGCTTTATCAAACGGTGTGCATCATGTGTATTTGCAGCAATAGCATTTTGAAGATTAAACTTAACACCTGCCTCGTCAGCAAGCTTTTTTAAGCTTTCAAACATACTTTTGATTCCCTCTTCGGGATAACCGACACTATTTATAAGATAATCAGTCACCGGATAGCCCTTTCCTTTGTCAGGTAAATCTGGATTTAGCTGAAATGCTTTCCATTCTAGCTCAATTTCATCCGCATGAGCGAACTGTCGAAGAGCTTTTTCATAATGAATTTTTCCTAAGTAACAGTACGGACACATAATATCTGTCCAAACTTCAACTTTCATTTTATCTTGTGTCATTT
>CAZSBA010000193.1:0-1930 GCA_964605035.1 uncultured Proteiniphilum sp.
CTGACTCCATTAATATTAATACATTATTTTTCCTCTTAATCTTCTTTAATTAGACCATATTCACCTAAATATCTAAAAAAAGATTCTAATATTTTATTATCCCTAGCAACAATATCATCCTCAATAAAATCATTTTTCGTTGAAGCAAAATTTAAAAGTTCTTGTATTTGTGTTCCTTCCTTTTTTTGTTTTCTTGCATTTTCATAACCTACATAATACCGCTTTTTATCACTAAATCTGTAATCTGAAGCACGGATATTTATTTTTTTTTCTAAAAGGGCCTTATTTCCTAATGCTTCTAATAATTTTGTATTCATTAAAGACTTTTCTTTAATTTGTCTATTCTTTGCAAAAATATGTTCAAGTTCAAATACTGTTTCTAGTGATAGCAGTTTTTGATCTTGATGATAAAATGCCCACCATGCTAACATAGCCCTCGTAATCGGACGTCCATTATTAAATTTAAAATTATTAAATGTACTACGCAAATCATCAATATTAAATTTATACTCACTAAAAGTAACTTGCTTTCCTTCAATAATTTTTACCATCTCAGGATAAACTGGAGATCTTAGCGCATTTACTCCCGGACGTGTAACTGCATATGTCCATATAAATCCTGTAATTTTGTTTAAAAAATGGTAAAATTTTTCATCATCAAGCTTTCCATCTATATCTTTATTCGCCATGAAATACACAGATACTAAATATGTCCACATACCATTAGGAGCATAGTTTAAAACAAAAAGTCTTCTTAACACTTTATCTGAAAAATATTCTACACTCTGATTCGATATATTATTCCAAAAATGAGCTAGAACTTCTAAATTATCAAACACTCCCTCAGCTTTTAATAAGGCATAATTATTTTTCTCATAAAATTTACGTAAAGCTTCTGTGCTAGAGAGCTTGATTCCCATTTTTGCACGTTCATAGTACATATACCTAGTAAAAAGCTCATCCATCGGTGTTCCCGATGAGGGATGAAATATCTTATCTGTTAACGCTTCTAGCTCTTTCCATCGAGTTATAAACTTATCTTTTTCGCCTTTAGCTGTATATAGTTTATAGAATTGTGCTTTAAATATATCTGAGTCAGAAAGAGGCAGCCCTCTATCATTAAGTGTAGAAAAAATTCTTAAGGCTGTATCTTGTGATTCTGCCTCTATAGGTAATAAAATACAATTTTTGAGAATTCTATTAGGGAGATACGAAAAATATGTAGGATATTTGCCAATGAATTCGTCAATCTTAGTTTGAAAAAAACGATAGTTTTTCGCATAATTACTTATTTGAGCTGACGAGGTCTCTCCTGTTATAAGAGTCTTCAAAAATTCATCTTTATCATTATCTGTAGCAACTTCTGAATCTATTTTCAGTTTTTCATTATCAGGTTTTCCAAATTCATCTGTCTTCCATATGCACTTTTCTATATTTTGACTTGTAGAAACAGAATTATCATCAAGCATATTCCCTAATTTCGAGTAAAATGCACGTAATAGAAGCATTAATGTTGTTAATCTTTGCTGTCCATCGATAATCTCCATTTGACCTCTGTCATTTTTAAAAGTAACGATTGGTCCTAAGAAATATTCGTCATTATCACTATCGAAGTTATCACAATTTTCTTCCGGAAAAGCAAAATCAAATATATCTTCCCATAGAGTCAGACACTCAGTTTCAGACCAAGCATAGGGCCTTTGATAATCGGGTATTAAAAAATCAGATTTTTTATTTTGAAATAATTCCATTACAGTTTTTTGATCGACATTCAGTTTCGACATATATGAGACTCCTTATACTTTTAGTTATATAAATAATAGTGTTGTATACTGCTTATTTACAATTTTATCATGAAACCAATTTATAAGAGAGCTAAAGTCGTTCAAATGCTTATTAAGATGAGTTCTTTCTGTCCTACTATGTGGTT
>CAZSBA010000194.1:0-1914 GCA_964605035.1 uncultured Proteiniphilum sp.
TATTGCTAGTAAGTATGATAAGCTTAATGGGGTATTATCGCTTGGTATGGATGAATACTGGAGACGTGAAACACTTGGTGTTTTGAAGAATTATCCTCATAATCATATTTTAGATGTTGCCACAGGCACAGGAGATTTTGCTATTCTGGCTCACAAAATTCTTCAACCTGAATCTATAATTGCTATAGACATTTCTGAAGGGATGATGGCTGTGGGCGAAAAGAAGGTTAGAGAGAAAGGATTGGAAGATGTGATTACTTTTGATAGCCAAGATTGCGCTAACCTTAAATTTAATGACAATAGCTTTGATGCTGTAACCTCTTCTTTTGGTGTACGAAACTTCGAGAATATTGATAAGAGTTTTCAAGAAGTACTTAGAGTTTTGAAACCTGGAGGTGTATTTTTGTTCATTGAACTTACAAGACCAGAAAAAAGTCCAATTAAAGAGCTATATAATACTTATACAGAACATATAATGCCCTATTTGTCTGATATGTTTTCAACTGAACAAAAGGCTTATAACTATCTGCCGAGTTCGATAGAAGCATTTCCTCAAGGCAGAGAGATGATGCTTATATTAAAGAATAACGGCTTTAGAAAGATTCGCCTAAGAAGGCTTACTTTGGGCATAACCACATTGTATATTGCAGAAAAATAGTATTATGGATTGTTATGGATTAATCGGTTTTCCTCTGACTCACTCATTCTCGGCTCAGTTTTTTACCGAAAAATTCAGACTAGAAAATATTGATGCTGAATATCTGAATTTTGAAATTGAGGATATCCTCGAGATTCGAAGAGTTATCCTTTTCAACCAATATCTTAGGGGGTTGAATGTAACAATTCCATATAAAGAGAAAGTTATACCATTTTTACACAAGTTGTCACCGGAGGCAGAAAAGATTGGAGCTGTAAATACCATAAAAATTGATAGGGTTAAGGGTGACATGTATTTTTATGAGCTTACCGGTTATAATACCGATTACATAGGTTTTAAAAATTCTTTATCTCCTCTCATTAAACCTGAAGTGCATAAAAAAGCATTGATACTTGGGACTGGTGGTGCATCAAAAGCTATTGCGTATGCTCTAACAAGTATGGATATTGAATGGATTTGTGTATCACGTAAAAAGGGGGAAGGACTAATTAGCTATGATGAACTTACATCGGATATTATGTCTGAGAGTAAACTAGTAATCAACACTACTCCACTTGGAACTTATCCTGATATAGAAAATTGCCCTAGCATACCTTATTCATTGTTAACAGAAGAGCATTTACTTTATGATTTAGTGTATAATCCTGAAGAGACTCTTTTCTTGAGAAACGGACAAAAACACGGGGCTGGTATAAAAAATGGAAAAGAGATGCTTGTGCTACAGGCTCTGGAGGCTTGGAGAATTTGGAATTTTGAATAAAAAAAAGTCTGCCCTCCTAATTATCACATTTAAGAGGGCAGTTATACTATCTCAGGTCATCAAAAGTAGACTAAATTGACCAGGATAAAAATAGAGGTGCAATAGTGTAGTTTGTTGCATTACTTACCATTGAGGTAATTGAGTTTCTATATTTTCACTTTCAATATTTTTTACGGCATCTTTGTTTTTTTCGACTTTTTCACCGTTATCATTTAAATACACTTTCTTTGTTGACTGATCATCTTTCTTTATTAATACAACTTTTGTAAGCTGCTTTTCAGTGTTGTATTTTATAGACTTCACATCATACTCATTTGCAAGTTCGTTGATAGATGCTTGTACCTTTTCATTTAAATCTTTAAGATCTACTTCAACAAAACCATCATTCTCTGTTACGATAGATATAGTAGGTTTTTCGCTTGCATTTACATTATTAAGGTTTGTCATTAAAAACATGCCAGCAATAACTGCAATTGATAAAATCATTTTTTTCATA
>CAZSBA010000195.1:0-1885 GCA_964605035.1 uncultured Proteiniphilum sp.
CTACATGATTTTTTTGTTTATTTCCTTATGCATTTCATTTTACAACTTACCATTTTATTCATCAGAGATATTCAAAGAAAAGATATAAGTTTTTTCTATTAGCTGGCTCTTTTTTAGTAGTATTTTTCAGCACATTATTAAAAGAACAGATATCCTATTTTTTTGCTTTAGAACTATTCTCAGAGGGAATTAGAGGAGACTATAAGTCATCCAGCGATTTAGTATTGAGAGAGCTTTATCTGTATTCTCCTTACTTATACTGTTTGTTCTACTCTTTGATTCAAAGTTTAATATTTGGGCTCTATTCGGTTTTTTCTGTGATACTGAGTTTCTATGTAAAGAATTTCTTTGTCATTGCTACTTCTTCTTTGCTGTACCATTTATTAAGCGATATTATTTTTTTGAATTCTCCATTTTATCCTATAGGCAGTATGATTTTTGCAAAAGGTTATAATTCCTTTTATGGCAAGTATGCAACGATGTCTTCTATTTGGATAAGTATAGGTATATATATTGTGTTTATAGTAACGGTAGCAAAGTTTATGTATTTTAAGGATCGATCGAATGAGTAGGTATATGAATAAGCTGTGTTTAAGAAAATTTCAGGAACCATTAAAGATTTATAGTATGCTGGTTTTCTTAACCTGCGTCATGAATTTTAAGAATGTTTCTTTTAAACTCTTAGATTTTATTTACCTAGTTCATAACGATAATATATATATTTATCTTTATTTCATGTATTTGATTTTCACGGTAAATAGACTGAGGATTCAAGAAACTGAATTAATACGGTTTAAAAAAGTTTTATATTATCAAAAGCGGTGTCTAGCATGGGCTTTTATTTATTCTGTATTTTCCATTCTATTCGGAATAGCGATACAGATTTTGTTTTACTTTTCTATAAACGCAGCAAGGAGTGAATAAATCCTATAAGTCAGACTTTGCCCTATATAAATACTGCGGATATTCTTTTAATAATACTTTTTCTAATATCGGGGAGCAGTTTCCTTTTATTTTTCTTGATGAATGTTAGACAAAGAATGGAATATAGAGGATTCTTATTCTACTCCGTTTTTCTTATAGTCTTAAACTTGTCGAGAGTTACAATGGTTAATCCCTTTAGAGGAATACCATTATTAGAAATGATTTGGTTTATATTTCCTGTCTATCATTATTGTCTAAATCTAGTGTTGATTGATTTGGATAGCGGAAAATACGGGGTTATCATATTAATTCTTCAGAGTTGTGCTGTTACCTATACTTTTATAAAGAGCAGAAAAGCAGGGGTGAAGATATGGGGTAAATAAGAATTTCAGTTTAGAATTTTTAAAACTAGATAAGAAACTCAAAATACTGATTGTTATTATATATCTTATAACACAATTTACGATGGTTCATTTTTATAATAGTGGTAATTTATATGATGTTTATCAGGGGTATGGTGTTAAGGGATTTCAAATAGGAATTTTTACATTGTTCTTGATTCGAAACATGACGACAATATATGTACTATCTATTATTATAGACAAAATGAGTCAGAGCACGATGGATATGTTTATAGTCCGCTTTCAAAAATCCAAGAAGTGGATCGAATACTTAGAAACTGAACTATTGCGTATCTGTTTCTTTCCGATTATTATATGGATGTTTACTGCTTTATTGACGATGTTGTGTCTAAACAGTCATCGTTTAGTAGAAGTAGTGCTGAATTCAATACTGATCTTAAACATTTTATTTTTAATGGAAATATTATTTTTGATCTACTTTTATCTAACGGTTTTTGTAATATCTAAAAGTGCTACTATTAGTTTCATTATAGTTTTTATGTCGCATTTTATTGTAACTATAGAAAATAGCGGGATCGTCTATCTTCCTATTGGAATAT
>CAZSBA010000196.1:0-1884 GCA_964605035.1 uncultured Proteiniphilum sp.
CCTTCAGCAAATTCAAAAGAAATGTAAGCGGTTTCATCTTCCACAAAGAAATCATGAAATAAAGGACCAGAAGGTGTGATATCAGAAAATCCGTATGTTTTATTTAGTGCCCAACGTGCTAGTCGCTCACCAATTTGCTTCTTCTCACGTGGATGAACATCAGTGCTATCACCAAGATCGGACGAAACAGCCATACCGCTATTAGGTATTTCGTACATAAGTCTTCGCTGGCTATCTCTGAAATGTCCCCAGGTTTCTCTGCCTATAGCCATACTTGAGAGTTGTACATAATAAAATGGAAAGTCGTCGTGCCAAGCACTTCTCCAACTTTCAACGAGGGCAGGGAATATAACTTCGTGCAATTCAACATTCTGTTCATTTGATTCACCCTGATACCAAATCACACCTGAGATATTAAGTCTTGTGATATTCTGAATACCCGCCTCATAGAGGTATGAAGGATGATATGGATGCCGCTGCAATGGGTTATCCGAAAGTTCGATATTTTGTCCTGCTCTTTCTCTACACCATGGATTTATAAAGTCGTTATTACTCCAATTACGGAACATGCCTACTAGCTGATTATGATGCTCTAATGTAAAACGGTCGATCCATGCTTCAGCAGGAGAGCCACCCACGGCATTAAGTATCAAACCAATTGGTACACCTGTTTCTTCATATACTGTTTTACCAAAATGATATGCTACCGCTGAAAAGTCTTTCGCAATTTCAGGAGTTGTGCTTTTCCACTCGGTTTGGGTGAAATATTGAAGTTGATTAATTAAATCCAACGTATTCTTTTCCCATGCAACATTATTGGTATAAGCTACCGGCTGCATATTAAACAATCTGACTTCAGGCAGTTTAGCAAACTTAATATCATCTGCTCCACCAGCTGATTGTTTAAGTCTAAACTCCATATTTGATTGACCAGAGCAAAGCCAGATATCACCAATAAGAACATCATTTAGGTTTATAACTTTTGTATCGCTCGAAAAAATAATTTCATATGGTCCTCCTGCTTCTAACGGAAGAAACTCTATTTCCCAACTGCCTGATTTATTAACAGGTGCAGATCTTTTTTGGTTATTGAAATCAATTTCAACTATTTCATTTGAATTTGCAGTACCCCAGAATCGAATGGGTTTATTTCTTTGAAGTACCATTCCGCTTGTAAATATAGAAGCTGGTTTCAGTCCTCCAAAATCTCCAGTTATTGCTCCATAAACTGTTTCTGCAATTATTTTTGCACCTTCACCTGTTGGATGAAGGTTGTCAGGAAAAAGATCGGGACGTATGTGAAGTGGTGTATGCAAATCCACCAAATCTACTTTGCTAATTTCTGCAATTACTTCAATAGCATTCTGAACTTGCCAGTACCAATCTCTTGTACTAGATTCAAACCGAGAGTGACCGCTAAAGATTGGAGTCATCCTCGAAATCTTTACATCAGCATCAGGATTTATATGTTTAAATGTGTCAATCAGATTAATATAATCTTTTACAAATTCATCTCTATATTTAGGCCATGCTCTAGGATCCGTATCATTTAAGCCAAGATGAATAATCACAATATCAGCTTTAAAGTCAAGAGCTTCTTTAAATTCAGGTAAATTCCAATAAGGTCTGTATCCGTTTTTAAGTAATGTAGCGCCACTATGTCCAAAGTTACCAACCTCATATTCATCACCAAGCATAACTTGTAATTGTGCAGGATATCTCTCGTCAGGATTTTCAATTCCCATACCATATGTTACTGAATTTCCGACACAAGCAACTTTAATTGTTTGACCAGAAATTGAAGATAACGATAATATTAAAAGGGTTATTAGAATAATTACCTTACTCAAAGTGTTATTCATATATATATGGTTTTACTATTTC
>CAZSBA010000197.1:0-1865 GCA_964605035.1 uncultured Proteiniphilum sp.
CTCAAACACCAGTGGATTCACTTCCATGCCGGTTCGATCCCGGCTCTGGGTACTTAAAAGATAAAACCATAATTGATTTTCAGTCAATTATGGTTTTTGTATTTTATATTGCACCACACTTGCACCACATCTACATTCTTTCCTTTTGCCGTACAAGAGATTTTTTATTCCTGTATGTGCATAACCATATGTGTCCAACTATTAAATCCTTTGTTATACTTATCGGTCTGTCTTGTTCTAACTATATTATTGAAAACTAAACGGTCAAGCTTAGAGATGATTTGAGAAAATAAAGTTACATTTGTCATGAAAGAAAGGGTTTTGGTTTTTGTTTTGCAACTTCAAAGATAATCTTTGAAATTATAAAAACTACCTTTCTTTCTTTTTAAACATTTAGGACGCTATTGTTAATCAATCAAATTTAAAGTGTATGTGTAAGATTACTTTTCTTCCTTGGATCGGCAATAAATACGAACAGGGAATCAATAATAAAAAAGTGTTAGTGTTGGGCGAAAGCCATTATTGTGCATCCCCTTCGGATGTCTATCCACAAATGACGACAGATATTATCACCGGTCTATGGGATGAAGAAAGCGAACACGAAGGATATAAAAATACCTACACCAAGTTTGAACGCGCCTTGAGTGGCAAGCCATTGAACGGACGAGAGAAAGAGGCGGTATGGAATAGTATTGCTTTCTATAACTATGTGCAATCGCCTATGTCCGAAGCAAGAGAAAAGCCGACAGCCGATGAGTTTCGTTCTTCCGAGGCGGCCTTCTTCGAAACCATCAACCGGCTACAACCCGATTGTATCATCGCTTGGGGCAAACGCCTCTATAATAATCTGCCTAAGAAAGGCAGTCAACTCCCCGACCTGCAACTCTCCGATGGAGAAGCTTTTGAAACCTGGTCGTACACATTGGAGAATGGAAAAACTGTGGCGCTACTGCAAATTACTCACCCATCCGCCGCTTTCGTGCCGCAATACTGGTACCCGGTGATGCAAGCCTTTATAAATCGATAAATGAATGAGAACAATACTAATAACCATAGCTTGTGCTTTGACCATAAGTCTTACTGCACAAAACAAAAACAACGATAAAATGGCAAAGATTCATTATTGTGAATATTGCGGACATAAGTTCCCGGATATTCGATTGCTTACAACCGCCTCCTGTGTGCGCCACCCCAACGGATCCAACAAAGGCAACCACAAACTATACGAAGGAAGCGAAAAAACAAAGTACAACTGCAAATACTGCGGCAAACAATTCTCCTCCATCCTGGTAATGACAGGCGCCACCTGCCTCCACCACCCAAAAGGAAGCCACAAAGGAGGACACGCACCGGCGTTGTAGAGGGAGGAGACTTTGATGATAATTATAAATACAAACATTAATCATTAATTAAATGGATAAGAATTGGTTAAGAAAAAAAGAAGAATTAAACTGTTTGTTGAAAAGTGAAAATATCGATCCATATGAGGATGACGGTTTAAATAATAATAAAAAAAAGAATGCTCGTGTATTGGTGAAAATATTACCTACAATAATGTGAACTTCCAAATTGTAATGGAACGTGATGAGAACTATAATAGCAAAGAAGGACATTGCTATTGCGGAATAAGATGTAAAATAGAAAATAAAGAAGAATTGCAAAGTGCTCTTAACGGTCTTGTCTCTGATGCATTCGAAAAAACATTTTCTTCTAAGAACCACTTTTGGTTAAGATGGGAGGAGTGCAACACATATGATTGTATTTGGTTTTTAAAAAAAACAAAAAGAGACTTTCGTGAATTTAGGGGAAATAATATATGAGAAATTTGTATATTCGCAATGTTTTATCATAAAAAATGATAATTA
>CAZSBA010000198.1:0-1844 GCA_964605035.1 uncultured Proteiniphilum sp.
TATAATTGAATTGGCCAAGCAACTGTATCAGACAGACATCATGCCATTCCTTTTGGACAAGATAGACGAGATTGCACCGGCTGTGCCACCAACTAAATTCGATATACTCTCTCTTACTGGACTGGAAGAAACCGTCAAGTTTGTAACCATTGAAGAATTGAAAAGTATCAAGGATATAGCCTACTTTACCTCAAGAAACATAGATATCGCCATTGCCGACAAGTATTGCAAGCAGATTAGCTTTCGCTTCAATGATAGAGACTGTCAGGCTGTTGCTTTTCCCAACATACATGGAGGTTATGAACTGAGAAGTAATATCTATAGTGGACACATGCTACCATTAGCTATCTCAATTGTTCGTATGAATCCAAATGTGATTACCTCTTCGTGCTGTATATTCACCGACTTCATCGATTTTCTTTCTTATAAAACCCTTTTGGCACATGGGGAAACAGAGATTCTTGTCGAGAAGTTTGCCGACACATATATTCTAAACTCGCCATCGTTAATAAGCAAGGCATTACCCAACCTTAATGCTTACTCCCATATCTATTGTTATCTCAATAATGATAAAACAGGCAGAGCCATTACTGAAACAATTCAAGGTGCATTTGCTGACAGACACGTCGTTGATGCATCAGAAAGATATGCCGATTTCCAAAACGTCAGTACCTATCTCCAGAAAAAGTCGTGGCGAAAGAAGTAAATTCATACTCGGCACACTCACCATTATTTTATTAAAACCCTAATAATAAAGCTCTTCATCATCGAAGGGCTTTTTTTTATGCCTTAATCCCATCTCTTTGAGTATGAAAACAGAGTGTGATTTTATCTATTTACTGAAATGCAGTTAAAAGAACGGTTCAAAAGGTAGCTATGTTTCTTTATACGCAAAAACAGCTATTCCTTTGCAGCAGATTTTTAATAACACAAACACGAAAACAAAGAAATATGAGCGTATTTGGAGTATTTGCCACAGTGCTAACCATCATCTATGTAATCTATTATGCCTGGATGATTGGACGAGATTTGTATGGTAAGAAAGACCAGCAAACCTCCAAACAAGAAACTTTTGAATTTACTACCGAGGAAACAGAGGAAATGATTACAGAAGTCAGAGAGAAAGGTGACGGATTCAGTTTCTCTTCCGACCCTGATGAAAAGGAAACCGAAATTGAAGCTGAAGCTGAAAACCACAACGAGACAATCGAATCTCAAGAAGAAGCGGACGAAAATATTAATGCTCCAACGCAAGCCGACCACGCCATCATCACTTTGTACAAAGAAGGTATGGAAGAAATCAAACCTGAACATTCAAAAGAATTTGAGAGCAGCGAATTTATAACTGCACTCATGAATATTGATACTGTACCAGGCAACCTGCTAAAGACAACAAGGAATGAATTATAAACCAAGTCTTCGATTACTGACCATCGGATTTGCATTGACAGCCGTCCAAAGACTATCAGCCAAGTGCGGAAATGTAGATTACAGTTGGGGCGCAGATGGGTTGGCGCAGGCACACGACTATGTTGTGACCATGATGCTCTACACGCTCTACCTTATTTATGCGGTGTCAGCAATCGTCTCCATCTACTCCGTCATGCAAATCTATATTAAGATGAATGTCGGTGAAGAAGGTGTAACCAAAGATATCATGACACTCATAGGTGCCTGCCTGTTTATGATTGGC
Source organism: uncultured Proteiniphilum sp. (assembly GCA_964605035.1). Taxonomy (GTDB): domain Bacteria; phylum Bacteroidota; class Bacteroidia; order Bacteroidales; family Dysgonomonadaceae; genus Proteiniphilum. The sequence continues at coordinate 1,694 of CAZSBA010000198.1, forward strand.
GCATCCATCGTTTTTCCAGCCTTCTTTGGCTATCAAATATAAACGCGCAACAAAAACGCAACAAACGAGAACCTAATTAGATAAAAAAACTCAACTGGCCAGACGAGTATATACACAAACCAAAAAAGTTAAGAATGATCCAGAAAATCAA
>CAZSBA010000199.1:0-1810 GCA_964605035.1 uncultured Proteiniphilum sp.
CCATCATCGAGTACTTCGCGTGGTTTAAGTGGTAAATGTTCAGATGATAGGTAAAGAGATGCAAGCGCCGTTCTATTGAATGTTTAAACCGATTAAAGAGGCAAATTGTACGGCTTGAGATGTGGATACTTTACATCCTTTTAAATGCTCGATTGAAACAAGCAAGGAATCGAAAGTGGATGTACTAATATCAATATCTTTTAATGGGGTATCTTCAAAATTAGCGCCATTCAGATTACACGACTGAAAATCTACCTTTTTAAGCTTACAGGCAAAAATATCGGCACCTTCTAATGAAGTATGATCAAAAATGACCTTTTCAAGTTTTGAGTCACTCAAGATAACCATATTCAGAATAGATTCGCTAAATAGGGTATTACCGATATAAGACTCGGTTAAGTCGCAACCAAGTAACTTACAATTTAGAAACACAACGCGATTCATGGATGCCTTACTCAAATTAGCGTTGGATAAATCACAATTCTCAAAGCGTACATCGGTAAGATCAATTCGGCTGAAATCTGTATTTGTAAACTGGCAATTCTTAATAACGGTTTTATAGAGCTGTACGCGACCAACTGATTCGTTTGAGAAATCTGAATCAGTAACTAGACACATTTCAAGTGCGGGTTCTTCTTGGTCAAAAATAGCTGTAAAACGTTTCTCGGTGAGATTTTCTGGGATTTTGGGTGCATCAATCTTCATTTTGTATCTACCTGCCTTTGTTTTATATATGCTATATTAACATTAATAATTTCATTTTAAACAGATTGAGAATCTTGTTTTTTATAAGAGCTAAACTTATAGAGCAAAAAGGAATGGTCATATTGAAAATAATTGAAACGGAAAGATTATATTTAAGGGAATTGGTCTTAGAAGATGCAGAGGAACTATCAAAGGTCCTGTCTGATCCAGAATCTATGACATACTATCCTGAACCATTTAATAAAGACAAGGTGGAAAAGTGGATTGAGTGGAATCGTGATAATTATAAACGATATGGGCACGGTTTATGGGCTGTCATTTTAAAAGATGGCGAAACGTTCATTGGAGATTGTGGAATCACAATGCAAACGATTGAAGAAGAAACAGTACCAGAGATTGGCTTTCATATCATAAAGGACTATTGGAATAAAGGATATGCAACAGAAGCAGCTATTGCCTGTAAGGATTATTCGTTTCATGTTTTATATTATCCTAAGGTCTTTTCGTATACCACAGTTGAAAATATTGCTTCCCAAAAGGTAGCGAAGAAAATAGGAATGCAGGAATATAAGACATTCTTTAAAAATGGCGAACAACAAATTGTGCAACTTGTCTTCAATACTGAAGATGAAATGATTGTGTCTAGTAAAGGTTAGGGAAAAAATAGAGGAGAGCACTATGGATATTAGATTATTAAGTGATAAGGAAAAGCCACCTATGGATTTGTTAGTGTTAGCAGACCCATCTCCAAAAATGGTTGAGGAATATCTAAAAAGAGGAGAATCCTATGTTGCCGAAAGTGACAATCAGCTTATGGGAATTTATGTATTACTTCCTTTAACACCTGAAACTGTGGAGATAGTGAATGTTGCAGTTGTCGAAAAATATCAAGGTAGAGGTATAGGGAAACTTCTGGTAACAGATGCAATCAAAAGAGCTAAGGGAAAAGGTTACAAAATAATTGAAATTGGTACTGGAAATTCAAGTATCGGACAACTTGCCCTTTATCAAAAATGTGGATTTAGAATAACTGGTATAGATATAGATTTCTTCATTAGACATTATCAAGAGGAAATATTCGAAAATGGCATCCAGTGTAGGGATA
>CAZSBA010000200.1:0-1789 GCA_964605035.1 uncultured Proteiniphilum sp.
CTTCTTGTATAACTTGCAGTTGCTACACAATGCAAGATGTACTTCTAAGTGATGACAAAAAGCTAGGTGAAAGACGAAGAGTATGGGCTTCTTGCCACATTGACGGATTTACAAGTATGGCAGGTGGTCATAGTTTTAGAGAAAAATCGGGAGAGAGAATGAGATTTAAAACAATGCACAAAATAAATGATTATTATAAAAGATTTAATGAACATATGTGTGTTGGATGTGGTCGCTGTGATGATGTCTGTCCAGAGTATATTTCATTTTCAAAATGTATTAACAAACTAAATCAGATTGTTAAGGAGGCAGAACAAAGTGAATAATCCTTATTTACCAAAAGCATATGAAGTGTTAGAAATAAGAAAAGAAACAGAGATAGACTACACATTTAAAATTGCATTTAATGGCAAGCTAGTTGGTGGGCAGTTCATGGAGATATCAATCCCAGGAGTAGGAGAAGCACCGATATCTATTTGCAATTTTGATGAGCACTCTCTTGAAATGACAATAAGAAAAGTAGGAAGATTAACAGATGAAATATTTAAACTAAAGCCAAAAGACAAACTCTTTATGAGAGGACCTTATGGAAATGGGTTTAATATTGAGTTATTTAAGGATAAGGATGTATGTTTTATAGCTGGAGGGACAGGTCTTGCACCAGTTAGAAAAACCATTGATTATTTTGCGCGTAACAAAAACATGGTAAAAAACCTTGATATATTAGTAGGGTTTAAAACTCCAAAGGATGTGTTATTTGTAGATGATCTAGAAAGATGGGAAAAAACAGCTAATGTTACCATAACAGTTGACAATCCTAGTGATGATTGGAATAAAGAAACAGGTCTTATAACTACTCATCTAGAAAAATTGGATCTATCAAATGTCGCAGAAAAAACTGCTATAGTAGTAGGACCACCTATTATGATGAAATTTACTACATTAGAATTAGTAAAAAAAGGTTTTAAGGAAGAAAATATTTGGGTATCATTTGAAAGAAAGATGAGTTGTGGAATTGGGAAATGTGGTCACTGCAAGATTGATGAAACCTATGTATGTTTGGAAGGACCTGTATTTAATTACACAAAAGCAAAACAATTAATAGATTAATAATAAAGAAAGGCTTAGGTGCAAGTCATGAGTGTTGATCGAAAAAAAGTTACGAAAAATGCCTATAGAATAACAAAAACAAGGAATAAGACAGCATTAAGAATTCGTGTTCCCGGAGGCTTTTTAAAAGCCCAACATCTTGCCCTTATTCAAAGTATTGCAAAAGAATATGGAGACGGAACGCTACATATAACAACAAGACAAGGTTTTGAAATACCATTTATAGATTTTGAAAAAATACCTGAAATAAATAAAAAAATCAAACCTCTAATTGAAGATCTTGGACTAGATGTTATAACCACAGATGAAGGTTATCCTGCAGCAGGGACTAGAAATATATCTGCTTGCATCGGTGATAAAGTCTGTCCTTATGCGAATGATAACACGACGAGAATAGCAAAAAGAATAGAGCAAACTTGTTTTCCACATGATTTTCATTTTAAAATTGCTGTTACAGGTTGCCCAAATGATTGTATAAAAGCGCATATGCAGGATTTTGGAATTATTTGTACAACCATACCAGAATACGACTCAAGTAGATGTATTACCTGTGAAGCTTGTGTTAAAAATTGTAAAAAGAAAGTGACAGGTGCTCTCAGTGTTGAGAACTTTAGCATAGTTAGAGATCATGAAAAGTGTATAGGTTGTGGTGAATGTATTTTAAAATGTCCGACAGGAG
>CAZSBA010000201.1:0-1786 GCA_964605035.1 uncultured Proteiniphilum sp.
GTCAGCTTCCTGTAGTAATATAAAAATATCCTCACAAGATTATTGGGTAAATAATACATCAACAATAAAACCAATAATACAAGGAGGATATACCATGAATTATAGCCAAAACGATAAAATTAATCAAATAACAACAGACACTATGGTCGTAGGAGTTGATATTGCTAAGTTTACACATGTTGCAAGAGCTGTTGATTACAGAGGCATCGAGATTAGCAGAAAAATATCTTTTAAAAATAATCGTGAAAGTTTTCTTGTTTTTGAAAGATGGATGGATGAGATTAAAACTCGAATGCACAAAACAAAGGTTATGATTGGAATGGAACCCACTGGCCAATACTGGGAAAATTTAGCCAATTATCTTCTAAAAAAAGGATATAAGGTAGTTGTTGTCAATCCAATGCACGTGAATCGGTCTAAAGAATTAGAGGATAATAATCAGACCAAAACAGATTCTAAAGATGCTATGCTTATCGCATCTTTAGTGAAAGACGGGCGTTTTTTCAACCCTAATATATTAGAAGGTATTTATGCAGATTTACGCGAAGCGATGGATGTAAGAGATCGAAACCTTAAGAATCTTCAGCAAACAAAGAATCGAATCCATAGATGGTTTGATCGATATTTCCCTGAGTTTTATCAAGTTTTTAAGGGATGTTTTTCCATGACATTACTTCATTTGATAAAAGAAAATGGACTCCCCGCAGAGATAGCAGAACAAAATCCTGATGAAATTTATGAAAATCTACCTCGTAATTTAAGAATTGCTTGTGGAAGAGCGAAAATTGATAAACTTTGTGAAGTTTGTAAAAACAGTGTTGGAATAAAGAACCGTGGCTTTGCTAAAGTAGAATTTGAAAACTTGCTTAGAACTTACGATTTTTTTCAAACACAAATTAGTATCCTAGAAGAACATCTCGAAAAAATATCTGCCGATATTGTAGAAATCCAAAGAATAATGAAAATGAAAGGAATGGGACTCATCAGCGCTTGCGGCATTGTCTCTGAATTAGGTGATATTCGCGGTTACATGGACCCAAGACAACTCTACAAAATGGCTGGATTATCCCTGAGAGAGAATAGTTCAGGAGAGAGAAAAGGGAAAACTCGCATTACCAAAAGAGGACGTTCTGATCTACGGCGAATTCTTTATCAAATAGTATTTTCTTTGATTAAAAACAATAAAGCCTTTAAAGAAATGCACCACTACTTTAAAAACAGAGCAAAGAATCAATTAAGTGCAAAAGCCTCTATCATAGCACTCTGTCGGAAACTTTTGCGGATCCTATTCGCAATAATTCATAAAGATATAGAATATGATGAAGAAAAAATGATGAAAGATATCAAGTATCCAAAAGAATTCCTAGTACACGCAGCATAGCACTGATTTATTCATAATTACTTATTCCAATAGATTTCATCCTAAAACTCTCTTAATGGTAACAAAAGACAGTTTTTAAACAATAAAAGAACTATTACAAATAACACAATGTAGAGACCCTGGCGAACGCCTTTAGGACAGGATCCTGTGGGTCAGCATATTAGGGCTCATATATAGAGGAAGTTGAACATAGGAAGGTTGGGACATTGATCCGGTTAGAAAGAGGTATAACACCTATATAGAATGAGAATTCTACAGTTCATAAAATAATACTCGTTACCTTGTGTTTGTTATGCGAAAAATCTCTAAAAACAGCAGAAAACTGAATGTTTAAAGAATACTTTTTTAAATAAAAACCTAATAATCATCGATAAAGGTTTAAATTTACTACTTGACTTAAAGAGG
>CAZSBA010000202.1:0-1764 GCA_964605035.1 uncultured Proteiniphilum sp.
AAGTAACCATTTGGTAAAGGGATTCATTCGTTTCTAAATAGTCTTTACCAAACAAACAATAAACATAGTCTGTCGAGCTTTCAGATAATACGTCTCGCATCACCTCTAAATTAGAACGATTTTTTCTAGGAACAAGATGGATATAAGGGCTCAACTGATCGTAGTAAAAAATGGACGTTGCCACATCATCATCATATAGAATAAATAAATCCATATTTGCCTCTATTTGCATCAAGAGACTTTCGAATTTATGTTTTTCATGTTTATCGTCACTATCATAGTCTGTAAAGACATATACTCTCGGTTGACGATGTAACTGATGATTAGCTGCTAGCTGTATGGTACGATAACGATTCGTTAAAAAATTCACCTTCTCATCATCAATCCTATTATTTGTCCAAGGCTTATGCCATCCAGCAAAGTGGATAATTCGTAATTCTTCTGCTTCTACGGTATTACAATTATAATTGAATGGTTTCCAATTGTAAGTTAGCGGGAACAATTTGACTGCACCACGATAAAATAGATTTAAAGCATCTTGATCATCATACCTAAGATATAAATAATTTTCGGTAATAAATGGTAACAGTTGCGATACATGGTTCTGTTTACGCATTGTACGAAGATTCATTAACAGTACGCCACTATTGAAATATTTCTCATACTCTTCACCTAGAAGTGTTTTTTGCCACAGACTTGGTTCATTCGGTGTATCCATAACTGCCACCAAAGAATTACCTTCAAAATCCGTATAATAAAAATTATCTAAATTTTTCAAAACAGCCACATCAATATCCATATATAATACTCGTTCTAAATTTGGGAATAACTCAGGAAGAAATAGCCGATAATAAGCCGATACTGGTAAACCTGTAAACGTAGCAGTAATCGTCTTTATTTTATCAATAATATATCCAGGCATCTTTTTCATAGTGATGTGCAAATTTGTCAACGTAGCTTGTATGTCTATGATTAGTCTCAATATTTCTTTATCCAAATCGTCATAAGTGATATAAATATTAGCGAATTCATGATGTTGAGAAATAGAATATAGTAATGTTCCAAGGTATCGACCATAATTATTATCCACGCACAATGCAATACTGATTGGTCCTGTACAGTCTGGTTCTTCTTCCATATCTTTTTCTACATAATAAGGCATCGGAATATCATTACTTTCAGATTCTACTAAAGAATTCGACATATCTACAGGAATAACATAATATGATGCCGTATCAAATAAAATTTTATTTGCTTGAGATAGACTCGCAAATAAATTCTTCTGTCCATTTTCATACGGTATAGTCACAATCTCCCGAGCAAATAACACTCCTGTCCATTTTCTAAATTCTGGATACTGTGCCATCACAAGAGGTAAGCCACTTGGAAAAACTTCGCGTACCTGAATGTTATCCCCATAGTAATCAAAATGAAATACTCCATTATCCAGTCTGGCATTAGCAAATACAATTGCTTGTGCATTACCCTCTATACATTTATCCAGCAACTCCTCAAGTGCATTATCATTAATAAAATACTCATTCGGATGCATAAAGAGAAAGTAATCTCCTGTAGCCTTTTCAACCAAAAAGTCATATCCTCCAGATGTTTTTTGGGAATTGTATACTTTTATATTTTCTTGTTCTTCTATTGCGCTATCTGTTAATATCAACAATTCCTTATCTTGTAACGTCTGATTGATAAAGCTATTTATCAAATTGTTTGGATTTTCTGTTTCATTGTTAACTATTGTCATTATAGTTA
>CAZSBA010000203.1:0-1752 GCA_964605035.1 uncultured Proteiniphilum sp.
CAAAAGGAATGGCATGATGTCTGTCTGATACAGTTGCTTGGCCAATTCAATTATATTTCCACCTTTATCTGTACCTTGGTCAAACCAAATATTATTATTTACATCTACGATAAATGAGGGTACTTCTTCTTTGCGGAAGGGGGAGTGATACCAAAGGCGGTTGCCATTAGTTTTTACGGGTTCCATTCCTAACTTCATTAGGAATTTCTCTAGCTTGATACGCTTTGCTTGTTCAATATTCATCTGAAATATTATTTTGATTAGAGTTTGATGGCTTATTTATAGGAAAGGATTCTGTACGGAGCTCATCCAAAATTTCTATAGGATGGGATTCAATCCATTTTTCCAAATCTTTACGTTTGATGAGTATGGTTTTACCATTGGGCTTGTGATAACGTATCTTTTTCCTGGCTGTAAGATGATAGATGGTTGATTCGGTATAACCTGTATAATCACTTACTTCCTTTATAGTCAAGTAGTGTTTTTTGAGAAAGAATTTATACTCCATCAGCTTGATTCTCTCCTTGATTTGCTGAAGTTCAATCTTGAGTTCATTCAGCGTTTTTTCTATTTCTATTTGATTCATTTGCTGTGTTTTGATAAGTAGTCATTTACATCGTTGTAGTCAAGATAGCGAAGAGACTGGTCACGAACCTCTCGATTGAGTGCGACTTTGAGTTTTTCGGAAGCTTTACGACCTGCTGCATCATTATCCAGATAACAATGGATAATGTCGTAACCATTCAATACTTCCAGGGCTTTCATAACATTTGAAACGGAATTCAGAATGATGCAATCCGTTGGGAATGGCATTGTCAACAGCTCATCGTGTTGCAACCGAGCGGTCTCGTAGGCTAAAAAATCAAAGAAGCCTTCAAAAACACAACACTCCATGGTTTGTTGACCGTTGGTCTGTAGGATAAGCGAAATATCTTTACCGCCGATACAGCGTTTGACATATTTGTTTCGAACTTCCATGCCACCACACATATTGAGAAAAGCAATTCCGTAATAGCTCTTACCACTGGTCAAGGTGTAGTGAACCTCTTGACAATATTTCAAGGCTACCATTACATTTATATTTCTGCTATAGATGTAAGCGAGAAGATAGCAGTTGCTGATTGGCTTTACGCAATCAATCTTTGTATCATCTTTATGGGATATGTTTTGATGCGTAAAAGGCTGATAACTTTGTTGTGGACTTTGGTTTGTCTCACTATAGTTAGATAATGCAACGAGAACTTGGTGCATGGTCATATCAGGATTTAGCAGTTGAACCAAGTTAATGATGTTACCGCCACGTGCCAAAGCAAAGTCATACCAAAGATTGGTACTGCTGTTTACTTTGAACGATGGATTTTCTTCTTTATGCAGAGGTGATAGGAACCAATAGTTGCTTCCAATCTTCTTGTGGGATTGATAACCCAAATCGGTGAGGTATTCCACCAGACTGATATCTTTTATTTTATCTATTGTCATAATGCTATATTTTTTGAGCGATAGGTATAGTTTACTATATATATACCCGATTAAACTTAAACCTTAAACTCGTTATTTACTTGTTTCATTTTTGATAATCTCAGGGTTGTAATGATAGCCTGCGTCATCTTTTGTAATAATGGATTTCTCTGATAGAAGCTTTAGTAATTCTTTCGTGGCATTAGTCCCTTTTTTATAGCCTTTTTTGGCATAGAACTCATTTAGGGCTTTTACCATATCTACGTATTTTTCAGGAGTACGTTGACTGAATAG
>CAZSBA010000204.1:0-1689 GCA_964605035.1 uncultured Proteiniphilum sp.
CTTCAAATTTAATTAATTGCAAATATCGTATTAGTTTTGTTTTTCGAAGTCCTGCATACATTTCACAAGTGCTTCAACGGCTTCTCTTGGACATGCATTGTAAATAGATGCACGGAAGCCGCCAACCGAACGGTGACCTTTAATACCAACCATGCCTCTTTCAGTTGCAAATTTAAGGAATTCAGCCTCTTTTTCTTTGTACTCATCACTCATAACGAAGCAAACGTTCATAATTGAACGATCTTCTTTGGCAGCTGTACCAACAAAAAGTTTATTTCGGTCTATTTCTTCATACAGAATAGCAGCTTTCTCCTTATTGAATTTATGCATAGCTTCAAGTCCACCCTGCTCTTTTACCCATTTTAGAGTTTCGTGCATTACAAAAACTGAGAATACAGGAGGAGTATTAAACATCGACTGGTTTTTTTCTGAATCGCTTATGTGTGTGCGATAGTCAACCATAGATTGAAGGGGACGACCTGTTTGGCCTAGCAAATCTTCGCGAACTATAACAAAAGCTACTCCGGCTGGACCAACATTTTTTTGAGCCCCTCCATATATAACTCCATATTTAGAGATATCAATTGGTCGACTCAAAATGTCTGACGACATATCGGCAACTAATGGAATTGGACTGTCAATATCTTTATGAAGTTCGGTTCCATAAATAGTATTATTAGTTGTGATATGGAAATAATCGGCATCAGCCGGAATTGAATAATCTTTAGGTATATACGAATAGTTTTTATCTTCAGAAGATGCAATAACATCTACTTCACCATAAAACTTAGCCTCTTTAATAGCTTTTTTTGCCCATACACCTGTTTGCAAATAAGCAGCTTTTTTCTTCATCAGGTTAGCAGGTAATGTAAAAAACTGAGTGCTTGCTCCACCTCCTAGAAATAGTACATGATAACCTTCAGGTATATTAAGGAGTTCTTTCCAAAGCTCTCGGGTTTCTTGCATAATGCGTTCCCAACCGGGAGTACGATGCGAAATTTCAAGAATACCTATTCCGGTATTATCAAAATTGCGAATTGCATCAATAGCAGAATCAACTGCTTGTCTGGGGAGAACACATGGTCCTGCATTAAAATTGTACTTTTCCATTGATTTATAAGTTTTAAAAATTTTGTTCTAAATTTATATAGGTCAAGCTTTAATTGTTAACCCTGAAACGATCATCACCATCTTTTAAGAATGCAACAATCTGATGAGCAGCTGCGATACCTGCGTTTCTGTTGGCCTCGGTTGTTTGTGCACCCGTTTTTTTAGGAGTGGAGAAGTAACGTTTAGGAAATTTTGCTAGGAACTCATCGTGCCTGTCGGGCTTAATATCAGTAGCATACTGAAATGCTGGACGTTCACTCATAATTCTAATAAGATCCTCTTCCACAATGAGTTCTTTTCGAGCAGTATTAATAAGTAGACCATCCTGAGGAAGATATGCTAACAAGTTGTAATTAACTATATTACGTGTATCTTCAACTAATGGCATATGTAGAGAAATGATGTCGCTATTTTCAAACAGCTCTCTGTTACTATATGCAGTAATAACACCATACTCACCCTCTTTTCGGAGATCATCGTGAGTTAGTGTGGGAGAAAAAGCATACACCGGCATATTGAATCCACGGGCAATTCTTGCTACTTTTTTGGCCACATTGCCAAAAGCATACAATCCTAATC
>CAZSBA010000205.1:0-1681 GCA_964605035.1 uncultured Proteiniphilum sp.
TTTCATACGTAAATTCTTTAATGTGTAATTATATAATAAACAACTAATTATATTTAAATTCTTAATCATAATACTTAGTTCAGACAAAACGAAAGATAACATTCATCTTCAGAACAAATGCATCGGTTAGACGAGAAAACAAAACAGATAAGAAAATTAAAATTTCATACGCGTGCTCGTGGCAACAGTCAGGGGTGCTTATCTGTTGATATCAGTTTCATAATCGACTTAGATGCCTAAAACATCTTGCGTCAGTAAAAATCGACCTTTTACTCTTGTTTCCCGTTATGTCAAGTAAATTCTTTTTAAGCACCTATAGGAATCAATGGTTTAGCAGTATCCAGCTGAACATAATACCCCATTTTCTCCAATTCGCTCTTTAAATACCTTTTACGTTTTTTCTCCATTTGGCTGTTCAGGTAATCCGCTCCCAGCTCATGGTATGGAACATTGTATTTCAGCATATGATACACTGATTTGAGAATGGAGTGAGAAACGGCAATTATAGCTCTTTTCTTACCTCGCCGGGCAGCCAAACGATGATAGCGGGCATGATAAAACGTGTTCTTTGTACGCGATGCAGCCCATGCTGCCTCTGTTAGCGTTGTTTTTGCCTGTTTGTTGCCATGGGTCGTTCTACCACTTTTTTTTTACCTGCACTCTCATTATTACCGGGCGATACTCCCACCCAACTTGCAAGATGCTTTTCGCTTGGAAAAACCTCCATGTCCAGTCCGATTTCAGCAATAAGATCTTCAACTGTTTTATGGCTTAATCCCGGAATCTCACGAAGGAGTTCCAATACATTCTCGTAAGACGAAAGCATTTGCCTTATCTTTTGATTAAGCTCTTCAATTAAAGATTCAATATGCCGGTTGTTTGAGCGGATTGTACCCAGCAGGTAGATGTGGTGGTCAGTAATATTACCATTACATGCTTCCAAAATTTCCTCTTTGGTTGCTCTGATTTTTCCGTGATACACCTCATCTATATCCTCGAGGGTTACCTTTTTGCCATCGCACAGCTTGTCAATCAATCTTGTGGCTGTAATACCGGAGGTGTCGCTTAATACACTCGAGAGTTTCACGTTACAATCCTCCAGAATACGAATGATACGATTTTTGTTGGATGCCATGTCTTGGATTAATTTCTTCCGATAACGGGTTAAATCCCGTAACTCCCTTTGTTCGCGTGGAGGTATGAAACTTGGCTTTAATAAACCGGCAAGAAGGAGCTTGCATATCCAGCGACTGTCTTTCTTGTCTGTTTTATGTCCCGGTACGTTCTTAACGTGCCGGGCATTGACAATCCAAACAGTTATACCAGTTGGTTCAAGGATATTATAAACCGGCTTCCAGTAAACGCCCGTGCTTTCCATTGCCACGTGAGTAATCTTGTTTTCGACTAACCAGTCTTTCAATTCTGTCAAAGAACTCGTGAACGTTCCAAATTCACGGGTTGAACGTTCTAACCCTCCGCCGTCGATGGTGGCGACTACCGTTTCTTTGTGTACGTCAAGTCCGCAACCTCGCCTGACTACTTGTTCAAATGATACTGTTTCCATAATGCCTGAATCTTAAGTTTTGTTAGAGCCCACGAAAGAGGCGAAAGCAAAACTATAGAAATACAGGCGATGTTTAATCAAAGAACCTCAATATTTTCATGCCCTTGAGTGTTAAAT
>CAZSBA010000206.1:0-1672 GCA_964605035.1 uncultured Proteiniphilum sp.
CCACCCGGATACTCAGGCATCTCTTCAACCACCACAAAAACCTCATCTGTTTCTGCTATTTTAACTGGTGGCGGCGGTGGTGGTGGTGGCGGTGCTTGATAAGTTTGATCATTCACGCCCGCATAAGCACTGTTAGCCGCTATCAGCACAAAAAACATTGGCAGCATTAGCAGGTATTTAGCCAGCTTAAGCGTTGAGGATCTAGTTTTATTCATCATCATAATTCTCTGTTTTAATTGTGATACATTAAAGTTATTTACTATCTGAACTGCAGTTTCATGATAAGTCAGTCTCAACAGGTGGTATTGATATTCGCGGCTATCCACCCCTTCCCTAAGTACTCCCTTGTCGGCAAGGTACTCAAGATTCATAGCCATTTCTCGTTTAAAAATCCATACAAAAGGGCTCCACCAGCTAAAAAGCAATAATACTTCAATTAGCATTATATCTAAAGAGTGTTTTTCTTTTACATGTGTATGTTCGTGAATAATAATTTGATTAAGCTCCTCTTCGGTGTGCATTTCTGTATTGATAAAAATCATACCAAAGAAGGAAAATGGGGTAATATCAGTCTTCAAATTATAAACTTTAACACCTGATACAGATGTTTTTTGACCCTTAACTCGCATTCTGAAAATTAATATCAACTGCCACATGAATCTTGAGATAAAAAAGACAGTAATGGCAAAATATAAAACTGTTACTATTTGTCCCCAAGGTACACTAAATGAATTGACAGCTTCTTCGGGTTGTTCTATAATTATTTGCATAGTTGGAGCTTCAAAGAAAACTTTAGTTTCAACAACATTTGGCTCGTACTTCATAATATTAAAGACGTCACTCAGTCCCGGAACAACCAATAAAGGATACAGCAGTGAGAAAACAATACCTGAAATAAAATAGAATCTTCTCAATTGCAAGAAAGTGTCTCTTTTAAATAAAATGATATATAAAAGATAAAAAAGCACTAAAGCGAAATTCAATTGAATAAGATATAAAATAAATGGTTGCATAGTATTTACTAATAATTGACTGTTAAAACTACTTCTTATTCTCTTCAATAAGTCGAACAATCTCATTAAGATCTTCGGCACTAACCTTTTGCTCTTTAGCAAAGAAAGATACAAGTTCTTTGTACGAGTTATCAAAATAACTCTTTACAACGTCAGATAAAAAGTGTCTTTTATATGCTGCTTCTGTAATTTTTGGTTTATAGACCTTTACATTACCAAACCTCCTTTTCATTAGATAGCCTTTATTCTCGAGATTATTAAATATTGATGCAACTGTTGTATATGGTTGTTTAGGCTCTTCCATTTTATCAACTACATCTTTAATTGCACACTCGTTTAGCTGCCATACATGCAACATTATATTCTCTTCTTGAGGGGTTAATTTCTCCATGTTTTTATATACTTATAGATATTACTATATTATCACTTCACAAATATACGACTTATTCGTAGTCGTCAAATATATTCGTATGATTTTATAGTTAAATAATTATAATCATATGTTTTTTTTATCTTACTTATGTTCACTTAAAACCATAATAATTTCGTAATAGATTCTTACTAACTCCCTACCAACTCCTAATCAACACCGTATAATTATGAGGAAGATCAGGACTTAGTAGAGAATAAATAGGAACCTTCTAAAGTCTTTTATATAA
>CAZSBA010000207.1:0-1626 GCA_964605035.1 uncultured Proteiniphilum sp.
AAATATGTGGCAACAAATAGAATTCAGTTTAAAAGAACATCGTCGTGGTTTTCACCTTGTTACAGGTGAAATTATTGGTAAATTGCCAACACTACCCAAGGTAGGGCTGCTACATCTGTTTATCAAACATACCAGCTGTGCGCTTTCCATCAATGAAAATGCAGATCCTGATGTGCGTATAGATATGGAGAGCATCTTCAATCACCTGATAAAAGAGGGAGAACCCTATTATCAACATACGTTGGAAGGTTTGGATGATATGCCGGCTCATGCTAAATGTAGCATCATAGGACCAAGCCTGACCATCCCCATATCAAATGGCAAATTGAATTTGGGAACTTGGCAAGGCATTTACTTGTGTGAGTTTAGAGATTATGGTGGGGCTAGAAAAATCGTTGCCACTATCTCTGGTGAATAAGGATAAACCAAGGACTTAGTACCCTTATCACTTATATCCTTTTCGACGCATCTTATTATCAAAGCGTTTACGATTAGCTTCTTGCTCTTCAAGGAGCTGTCGTTTACGCTCTTCTTCAGGAATTGCTTGTTATCATCCTAGTTAATGTCTTACTTATTTCTATCCCCATACAGAGTCTTATCTTCGGCAACCATGTCAAAAGAGGAATCTTTTTCTATCTGATAGCTTGGCTTCTCCAAAGGGATTACCTTGCTATCCTTTGCGACAGCCAATAAAGGATTAAGTCGTTCCTTGAGTTTGGTGTTGCGTTTCAGAACAGTCATGTTGTGAATGGCATAAGCCAATGCCTTGGTTGAACCTATCAGCACACAGATTTTCTTAGCACGAGTAATGCCCGTATAAATGAGATTACGTTGAAGCATTACATAGTGATTCATCAACACAGGCATCACGACAATGGGATATTCTGAACCTTGGGATTTATGAATGGTGGTCGCATATGCTAATGTCAACTCATCCAGCTCGCTCACCTCATACTCTACTAGCGTTCCGTCGAAATCTACCATCAAGGTGCGCTCTTCCATATCCACATCCTGAATATACCCCAAGTCACCATTGAACACATTCTTATCGTAATTGTTGCGAATCTGCATCACACGATCACCTTGACGGAAAGAATAACCGCCACGGTTCAAGCCTATCTTGCTTGGATTGATAGCCTCTTGCAATACGATATTCAAATTCGATGCACCTACCACACCCCGTTGCATGGGAGTCAGCACTTGTATTTTGTTGGTCGGCATACTGTAAGCCTTGGGTAAACGATTCTTTACCAACTGTACAATGTTGGTAGCCACCTGTTCTGCATCATCATTTTTGATGAAAAAGAAATCAGTATCCTTGCCATTGCTCAAATCAGGAAATGCACCCCGATTGATGGCATGGGCACTCATTACAATACGACTGGATTGCGCCTGTCGGAAGATGCGTGTCAGTCGTATAACAGGTATCTTCCGTGAATCAATGATGTCACGAAGCACATTGCCTGCACCCACACTTGGTAACTGGTCAATATCGCCCACAAACACCAAACGCATCCCCAGTGGAATTGCCTTCATAAGGTTGTTCATCAGAATGATGTCTATCATCGAACATTCATCCACTATCAACGCATCACCTTCCAACGGATTCTCATCATTGCGTTTGTA
>CAZSBA010000208.1:0-1614 GCA_964605035.1 uncultured Proteiniphilum sp.
TATCCTCTTGGGTAGATTTTCGGATAATCTTTTTTATTTTTTGAAGGGGATAAGGTACTTCTTCTTTTTGAAAATATTCCACATCTATAACCTCTTTTACTGCCAGTTTATTATTTTCCCCTACTTCTACTACTATAAAATCTCCTTTTACAATAGAAGGATCTTCTGTCCTATAGTAATATACTTTATCATCGCCAAATATTACACTTAAATAGATATAGTCGCTTTCTCTCCGTTTTCTTCTGTTATAAATGGAAGGATTAAACAGATCCCCTATTCCAATATGAAGTAATAACTCCAATAAATTATTAACAAAACTCCACCAACTCTTCGGCAAAGAATTTTTATCGTATGTTCCGATAATTTTATGCTGAGGCCTTTTTCGAAAGTCAATCGTAATTTGGAAATCTCTTCGAGGATTATTATCTTCTATTGTATCGTTCTCATTGCCGGCAATTTGATTAAAAAAACTATAATCCCATTGATCTAAAAAAGAGGAAATGATTTGATCTACTTTATATATTTTGCTAATCTCGCAAATCCCTTCTACCCGCTGTTCGTGTTTTAGCGTTTCAGTTTGTCTATCGATAATCAGTATTTCATAGTAATCTTCGAATCCGCTGAAAAAAGAATCATTCTTTATGGATTTTACATTTAGAGATAATGTACTGTGATATTCTAGTTTTGTTCTCTCTATTTTCTCTTTTATTAAACCTTTTCCATCAAAAAGCAGAAGATTTTCTATTTTTATCCTGTCTCTTATTCTTTTTGATAATTTTTCCAAGGACTCTTCTTCCTGAAAAAGATATCCAGAATACTGAAAAACCTCATTTTTCTGATTTTCCAACTTTACAAGCCAAAAACTTTGCTGATCAACTATATCTAAAGCGATATCTTTTTTAAAATATGTACTTAATTCTAAGAGAAGTTTTTCTGCATGTTGTTTTGTTATTTCGATCTCTTTTATTCTTCCTGGATCTAAATTTCCTTTTTTCTCTTCATAAATATAAGCTTCAAGTGAAACATTTCCATCTTCTGCTAGGATAAGTTTCTGCCGAATTTCTTCTCTATCTTCTAGCGGTTGACCAAAGATCGCATTATTTGAGATAATAGTAATTTTTTTCGGCTTACCCCTAAAAAGAAATGGATTCATGCCAGTATTTGAACATAGCATTTCCATTCGTCCTAATACTGTAATAAACCAAAGGCGGTTGAAGGGAATTAAGAGACCTTCTTTTGTCCATTGACTTAAATGCTTCCACATGGAAAAAAGTATCGTTCCTAATCTCTCTATATCTGAAATTCGGATAAGCTCTTCGTAAAGCACAGATATATCCGCCAACGCTTCTTTTTGAACCAGCCCGCCGGATTGAAGTTCTTCTGCCCTTATCTGAAAACCTAGAAAAACACTCCTTCGGAAAATTTTGATTCACTTCGGATTCCTTTGTCATGGGGTTTTGAAAAATCAATATCCATTTATATGCAAAATCAGAGATCTTTTTTTTATCTGCCATGGCTGTTCTCCTCTCCTTTGAGCCTATTGATGTAGATAAATATCCTTGCCTATACTTCTATTTATCTTATCCATAATTTTTATCTATGATTTTAAAAAAA
>CAZSBA010000209.1:0-1539 GCA_964605035.1 uncultured Proteiniphilum sp.
TGAGTTTCTTAAATAAACTGAGTGACTGGTAATTTAACAACTGCTTTCTATGAAAAATGATGATAAAAACGGCAAAAAGGATGTTGAATCTAATCGTCCAACCATACCTGGTAAGGGAAAAAAACCTGCAAAAGTATCAAAGCTTGATTTAAAAAATCCAGATCTTGTTGAAATGAGCGAAGCAGATAAGATTGTTTCGCATGAAACACGATCAACCACTCCAGAGAGCGAAAAACAGAAAGATTTAGCTGTAAATAAAGGTGGGGGTTAAAGAAACAATTAACAACTAACCAAGGATTAAAAATAAACGATGATAATAATACCTTAAAAGCAGGTGAGCGGGGTCCTTCACTGCTTGAGGATTTTATCATGCGCGAAAAAATCACCCATTTCGATCATGAGCGCATTCCAGAACGTATAGTACATGCCAGAGGATCGGGTGCACATGGTGTCTTCAGAGTAACTAATCCTATTCCTCAATACACAAAAGCAAAATTTCTCTCCGAAAAAGGCAAAGAAACACCTGTTTTCACAAGGTTCTCAACAGTGCAAGGTGGTAGAGGATCCACAGATATGCCACGCGATGTGAGAGGTTTTGCTGTTAAGTTTTATACCGAAGAGGGAATATATGATCTGGTAGGTAATAATATGGCTCCTTTTTTTATACATGATGCTATTAAATTTCCCGACCTTGTACATGCAGTAAAACCAGAACCTCGTAACGAAATACCGCAAGCCGCTTCTGCACACGATACATTTTGGGATTTCGTGTCCACATCTCCCGAGACCTTTCATATGATAATGTGGCTAATGAGCGATAGGGCAATTCCCCGTAGCTTACGCATGATAGAAGGTTTTGGAACACATACATTCAGGTTTATCAACGAAAAAGACAAGTCCACATTTGTTAAATTTCATTGGAAACCAGTGTTAGGAATGAGCTCATTGGTTTGGGATGAGAACCAAAAAATATCAGGTAGAGATAGTGATTTTCATCGTAGAGAATTATGGGATTCTATTCAAGCAGGTGAATTTCCGGAGTGGGATTTAGGTGTTCAGCTTATACCAGAAGAAGATGAGTTTAAGTTCGATTTCGATCTACTCGATCCAACAAAGATAGTACCCGAGGAGCTGGTGCCCGTTACTATTATCGGTCGCATGACTCTCAATCGCAACCCCGATAACTTCTTTGCCGAAACAGAGCAGGTGGCATTTCATCCCGGGCATATAGTGCCAGGTATCGATTTTACAAACGATCCACTTCTACAGGGTCGTTTATTCTTTTATACCGACACGCAGCTATCTCGTTTGGGCGGACCAAACTTTCATGAGATACCTATCAATAGACCAATAGTTCCTGTTGTAAATAATCAGCGTGATGGTATGCATAGAATGACAATAGATGTTGATGAAACCAATTACCACCCTAATACAATTAGCGATAATTATCCACTGCAAACTTCTAAGGAAGAGGGAGGCTTTGTAAGTCACTACGAACGAATAGATGCACATAAAGTTCGCGCCAGAAGTGTAAGTTTT
>CAZSBA010000210.1:0-1481 GCA_964605035.1 uncultured Proteiniphilum sp.
AACTACCAAGGAGAAGAGCGCAGCCAATGCCATACACATCTGGAGAATCCACCAGAAAGGGCCTTGTTGACCTGTAAAGGTGGCATCGCAGAGGAATTCATTCGTTTGAAAAATGACATCATCTATCTCTTCTTCAAGGATATTGATACCAAAATCGCTTAGGATATTGTCAGCCATACATTTGTTTTATATTTTTCTCAATAGAGTTTTATAGTTCTTCATTGCACGATGGATCTTCTGTTCGCATACAATCAGAAGCATGGAACGAATACCATCTTCATCTACAAATTTGATAGGCATCTTCGTGGTATAACCCAATCCATTTACCTTCGGTATTTTAATGGAATAGGATTTGATGGTTTTTCCTACATACGATTTATAATCAGAAATGCCAATACATTCTGCAACTGTTGCAGCTCTGTAGAGAGTGTTTCCATTCTCTCCTTGGGAAACTTGAATTTCACCAAAGAGAGGATGGTTCACTACTTGTAGTTTTTGTTCATCCATAACTTTTACTTTTAATAGTTATCAAAATTCAGTTCACGAACTCTGTTTTCCTTTTCCATCACAGGAATAATACCGTACTTCTTTAGGAATTCATAGAGGAAGAGACGACCTTTCTGTGTCCACTGAGAGTGCTCACGAGAGGTGTTATTCTCCAATCTTACATGAACGCTTTTCATGTATCCCTTATCCTGATAGCCTGCATAGGGTAGCCACTGACCGTTTACGCAATACTGAATCTTTTTCTCGTGAAGAAACTTGTTGAGTTGTACTGCTGTTGTGCCGTATTCTTTTGCAATTTGAGTGATACAAACGCATGACGGAGTGGACATGATGTAATCAACGAACGACTGACGAACTTCCAATACACGAATGGTTTTTTTCTGCCCCTCGATAATATCCTTCTGAACTTCGTTACGTTCCTCGGCAAACTCACGAGCTTGTTTTTCCTTTTTGAGGTTGGTTGCCAACTCAATCAGGAAGTCTGGTTCATTCAATGCACGCTCGATTGTTTTCTCAGTCAAGTAGGCACCATTCTTACGAATTGATGGCAAGACTTCTGATGTTACCCACTTGCGGAATTTCTTTGCTCCTGGCTTGCGACTATCCAATATAATATCATACAAGCCGTCTTCGTTAATAAAACTCGCAATTTGCTGTCTTCCAAGCCTATCTACGATGGGGTGCTTACTAAGCACATCATCTCCTAAACGTTGCGCAGTCTTTGTTGACACTAAACCTAGTATTTTACAAATGTCTGATAAACTAAACTTCGGCTCTCCATCATTACCTACAATGATTCTCACTTTTCCAAACTCGGGGCTATTGAAAATCTGAAATTGATTTGTTTCTTTCATATTTGTGTAATTATTTTGTGATTAATATTTTTCCATTCATTATTCTCTGCCGCCATTTACGCTTGTATTCCAACCGGCTTCTCTCCAGCGATTCAAAGCAGAAGCGGCAATGGCTGCAAC
>CAZSBA010000211.1:0-1477 GCA_964605035.1 uncultured Proteiniphilum sp.
GATTTTTATCCTCATTTCATCCTCTATTTACCGTGTCAACAAGGATAAAATATTTATATATTACGCATTTTACTGCTTTTTCCTGTCAGCCTATGTAATTTATAAGTTCGATTTTTACCAGCCATATTTAGATTGGATCATTGAACGAAGGAATCCGGCTTTTGGTTTTATGGTTCAGGTGACATACCATGCCTTTTACATGATGTTCGGGATTCGCTTTTTAGAGTTTCACTCCTATTATCCTAAAATCTTTAAATATCTCAACCGTTATTCTCAAGTGTTGATAGGTATTAGTATTTTCGGCATACTTGTAAATTTTTTACCGTTTATATCGAGACAGATATATTCCATTTTCTTCTTATATATATTTCTGCCCATTCATCTTTCTTTAGCCTTCTTTATTATCATTAAATCGCTAAAAACAAGAGCATTTGCACGCTATTATTTTACAACGGGCTCATTCTTATATATGGCATTGTCTATGTATGCACTCTTCATATCTTTAAAGGTCGTAAACAATCCAATTCCCAATTGGGTCGATCCGATAGATTTTTTTTACGCAGCCATCATATTGGAATGTTTAGTCTTTAGCTATGGGCTAAGTTACAGAATACGATTGTTGCACAATCAACGATTGACTATTCAGAAAGAATTGGAGATTGCACAACAAAAAATGCAGGAAAAACTGAAAGAAGAAATTAATTTTCAGCAAAAAGAGAATTTAATTCTTTTGGAACAAAAACAAAAGCAGGAGTTGATAACAAAGGTAGCCTTCCTGCAACAAAAGGTGCTGCGAAGCCAAATTAATTCTCATTTTATTTTTAACGTGCTTAACTCCATCAAACTGTTTATTCTGGAAAACGATGCACCTAAAGCTTCCCTTTACTTAGGAAAATTCGCCCGCTTTATTCGCGAAGTATTAGACAACAGTATCAATGACTTGACCAATCTTTCCGACGAGTTGAAAACAATAGAGCTTTATCTGAATATTGAACAGATGCGATTTAACGACATCTTCAACTATAAAATAGATATTCAGGAAAATTTAAATCTGATACGCTATCCATTTCCACCCTTGCTTCTTCAGCCTTTTGTGGAAAATGCTCTCTGGCACGGATTGATGCAGGTAGAAAAAGATGCGCGTCTTATAATCAGGGTATATGCTGATACTGGAGGTTTAATCATAGAAATTGATGACAACGGTATCGGCTACAACAAATCTATGTCAACTAAAAAAGAAGGCCACCAATCCTTGGGATTAAAAATTGTACAAGAACGAATCGAACACTACAACCAAAGTCAACAATTTGAAATTAATTACACGATTACCGACAAGTCAGACACCGGAAACAAAAACGGAACTATTGTAAGAATTATCTTAAGATCTCTCGAATCAATAAATTGATCATCCAAAAACCTGCCTTTTGAAACAAGTTTTCATTCTGTAGCCTTCCCAATTTGTAGGACAGTTCCAGGT
>CAZSBA010000212.1:0-1396 GCA_964605035.1 uncultured Proteiniphilum sp.
AATGAACTTTGAGATTAAATTAAAATGGTATACTTTTGGAATGGAATAATGGTATCCTTTTGGGGTAATATAAACAACTAACATAAAATCAGAAAATATTTTAGTCCCGTAACCGCTCCCTGTATTCACTTGGCGATACACCGAGAACTTTTCGGACATATCGGCTAAAAAATGATTGACTTGAAAAATTAAGCGTATCTGCTATTTCTGTAAAATTCAGATTAGGACTTCGCAAGAGTATAATTAGCCTTTGGGTGGTATAATTTTGTATCCACTCTGAAGCTGTTTTACCACTGTTCTTCTTGCAAATTTCAGACAAATACTTAGGGGTAATAAACAGTTTTTCACTATAAAACTCGACTTCACGATTTTCCATACAATGAACCTGAACCAACTGTAAAAATCGCTCAAACAATGAAACTTTCTCATTGCTATTGATACGCAGTTCCATCCGGTCAGCAAAAATATTCCACATCTCCATCACAAACAATTGTAATTGGAGCTTAATAATCTCAGTCTGGAAACGATGATGCCTCTCTTCATTTTTATCTTTTAATAAAACAAAATTGTGAAGGCATTTATTAGCATCATTCTCACTAAGAGGGATAACCGGATTTTCTTTGGAAAACAAGTAACCTTTAATTCCCCAACCAATATCGGGATTGTTTTTACTCATCAAATCAAATGAGACCATTAAATACGTTGCGGTAAAATCCGGAGAAAACATCAAATCGTTAATTTGAATAGTTGGCAACCAGATAACAATATCATTTTTTAATATTTTGTACTCTTTGTTTTCCATACGGAACTGCCCACTGCCACTGTGACAAAGAATATGAGTAAAATAATGTTGAAAGTAATCCTTTGGAATATCTATACTATTCAAACTATTTGTAACTATGATTTCGTTGCTATTACTACTCATGTGTTTTAAAATTCATTTTTATCAGAGATATGTAAAAGAAATAATTTACAATAGTACATATAATATGGGCTAAATTGAAAGTTATTCTTAATAAAAGGTGTTTTGTGAAAAAGAAACCGATATTTATATCATAATTCAACTGCTATCATCATTTACCTTTGTATCTATAATTGTGAAACTTAAAATTTATGAGTATGATATCACAAAATAGCAAAGTAAATCGAAGAGAATTTCTAGCTAAATCTGCTTTTGCAGGTTTAGGTCTTGCCTTTGCTGATGGTAACACATTGGCAATTGGCAATTCATTTTTGAAAAACAAGGATGTAACAGGACAGGGAACTACTGGTTCTTCTAATACATTTAGTACGCCTTTGGGCAAACGCAAACTTGGAAATCTGGAAGTAACAGAATTGGGCTTCGGCTGTATGAACATTGCATGGGCGTATGGCAATGGTCCGGGCAAAGAAGATT
>CAZSBA010000213.1:0-1386 GCA_964605035.1 uncultured Proteiniphilum sp.
TCCTTCGCTTCTCGGAGATAACCAACGCTTAAACGTTGATTTTGATAGTATTCATACTCTTTTCGCCAATTACCAAAAAATAGATCATCAACAAAATTAATTCTATCTAGAATAATTAATCTCGACATTGTATAAGCACCTTTTAATGACCAATACATTCCCCTGTGTTTCATCCGATAGGTTATTTTTCGATGCTGACTCTCCATGACACCTATTCCTTTGGCTGATAAATTTCTTAATTTAGCAGGCTTTGTGTATTTGAAATTATTAAGAATTTTTCGGCGAAAATTAAAATAATTATAGTATTCTTCATCATCTCCATCAGCAATTAAAGACTCTACGGTGTCAAGAATGGTTTTCATCAATTCCCTTTTATGGCTATTGATTGCCCGAAAAGCTAGTTCTTTTAACTCGGCTGGATATTTTTTAAAAAATATTTTTATCTTTTCGTTTAGATGATAAGCATCCCAAAAGTGCTCGTGTATTTTAATGCCAAGCGCTTTTTTGATTTCTTGAAAAACTTTTGGAGTATAGCCTTTACCATTATCAGAATTAGTGATTAATATCGTCTCATCTGTAATCTCGTAATGATTATACAAATAGTCTAGTAATTCTTCTTTTGCCTTTTCATAATTTGTGTGAATTATCTCATGCTTATTTTCCAAAACATAACGATTTTTAGCAATTTTTTTAGAACCTGTGTGAAGAAGAAAGTGTGCTAAATCAACATTTCTTTTGTCATCTCTAGCAGAATCTGATGATTTCACCATCACGCCATCGCCTTCAATATAAAGGATTTTTGGATTAATTTTCTTGGTCGGTTCTTCCTCTAGCCAAAAGCGAAATTTTTCTTTTTCAGATAGCAATTCCCCAGCTCGCTTAACGGCTTTTAAAACAGTATCCTTAGTAATCTCAAGATGATAAAACTCTTTAACAAAATGACACACTTGACGATATGACATTACTGTAGCCATTTTAGCTACATGGCAAACCAATTCAGGAGAAAAACGCATGTACTTTTTGAGTCCTAGCCATTCATCAACAGGACAACGTGTTTTGCTTCCTTTTCTCCAGCGAGACCTTGAAAAAGTTACTTCTCCAAAAGTAAAAGCAACCGTTCTCTCTGTTTGATTGATACGTTTGTATCCAGCTATCCGCATTGCTGAGGCAATATTTGCATCATACGTTTCAACTCTTTTTAAAAAGTCATATTTACGTTTATCTTCTAATTCAATAACAAAACTCTTTTCATCAAATCTCATACCTATCATACAGATATTTTACCTAATTTTGGATAAACTATCACAAAAAAACTCCTCATGGAAATGAAGAGTTTTTAAATATAACTATATTTATATTTGTGTTTATAATTATAGTTATATATAT
>CAZSBA010000214.1:0-1382 GCA_964605035.1 uncultured Proteiniphilum sp.
ACAGCAGCCAGAATAAAAATGTTCAGGAAATACTCCATCAGTATGGAGAGTTTATTTTAGGAAGAATGGGGATTCCGAGAGTCGAAGAAGGGATCAATATTATCAGTGTCGTTATTCGTGCTGAGCAGAAAGAGATTGCTGCATTAAGCGGGAAGCTGGGAAATCTAAAAAATGTTACAGCAAAAGCGGTATATAAACAGGAGAAAAGCGATGAATGATATGATCCAAAAACTCCATGAAGGGCAAGAGTTAAAGGACGATGAATTATTAGCTGTTTTAAAAAATGAAGATCTTGTATTTATGGAAGAACTAAGGAAGATAGCCGAAGAAAAACTATTCAGCAATTACGGGAATAAAGTGTATATACGGGGGCTTGTGGAATATTCGAATTACTGCAGGGAGAATTGCTGCTACTGCGGAATCCAAAGGGATAATAAAAATATCGAAAGGTTTCGATTAACGAAAGAAGAAATCCTTTCCTCGGTACATAAAGGGTACAAACTGGGGTTTCGTACATTTGTATTGCAAGGGGGAGAAGATCCTTTTTTAACGAAAGAGTTCTTCGCAGAGGTTATCCGGGAGATAAAGAGTTATTATCCAGAAACAAGAATTACCCTGTCCTTGGGTGTAAAAAGTTTTGAAGAATTAAAAGCCTTTAAAGATGCAGGAGCAGACCGTTTCCTTCTGCGCCACGAAGCCGCATCTGAAGAACTGTTTCAGAAGCTTCATCCTAAAAATCAAAGCTTTGCCAAGCGTAAAGAAGCTTTGTTTCATCTAAAGAAACTGGGTTTTGTTACGGGGACAGGCTTTATGATAGGAGCCCCTTTCCAAACAGCAGAAGATCTTGTTGCGGATTTTAATTTTATAAAAGAATTGCAGCCGGAGATGATAGGAGTAGGGCCTTTTATTCCGCAAAAAGATACAAGGTATAAAGATTATGCTCAAGGAGATTTGAATTTAAGTCTACGAATCGTAGCCCTTTTGCGTATACTTTTTCCGAAGGCGCTGATTCCCTCTACAACAGCTCTAAACTCTATCGATAAAAATGGACGGATTTTAGGACTTCAGTACGGAGCCAATGTAATTATGCCGAATCTCTCGCCTGATTTTGCAAAAGAAAAATATAAACTATACGACCACAAAGCGATTACAGATTTAGAATCTGCAGAGCATATTAAACTGTTGGAAAAAGAAATGGAGAAAATCGGAAGAAAAATTGTTGTAGATACAGGAGATCCGATTAGATAAGAATAAGAATTAGAAAGAGGAAAATATGACTAGTTATAATCCAAAAAGCGAAAAAGCTGAAGAATTTATAAGCAATGACGAGATACTCGATACGATTCGTTATGGAGAAGAAAACAAAAAGAATAGAGATTTGA
>CAZSBA010000215.1:0-1366 GCA_964605035.1 uncultured Proteiniphilum sp.
TGATATGATACCCATAAAGGACACATATATATTATCAACAAATTAAAAAATATAAGAAAGTTGGTAATGTATGTCTAATAAAGTTAAATTTACTCCTGAACAAAAAATGTTTTTTGTCTTAAAATTTAGAGAACTCAAAATCTCTCTTGCTGAATTTTGTAGATTGTATAATGTTGAAAGAACTGCTATCCATAGGTGGTCTATTAAATATGATAATGAAGGTTTAGAAGGGCTTAAAGAAATTAAAAAACCCACTAAATATCCTTCTCATGTATTGATTAATTCTGTTAAAGATTATTTAACTGGAAATTTCTCTATGCTACAAATTGTAAAAATATATAATCTTTCTGGCGATGCTGTTTTAAGAACTTGGTTAAAATGGTATAATACTCCTAAATGGAATATTAAAGTAGGAGAGTTTATGGCTAGAGAGAAAATATCAAAAGATAAAAAAATTCAATTAGTTTTACAATATATTAATAAAGAAAAGTCTGCTAAAGAAATAGCTACAAATAATGATATTACTGAAGGACAGCTTAGAGATTGGGCTAGAAAGTATAAAATTCATGGCGATAATGCTTTAGATGATAAAAGGGGAATTAGAAAGGATCAAAGCGACCTTTCTCAAGAAGAAATTTTAAAAAGAAAAAATAAAGAATTAGAAGAAAAAAATAGAAGACTTGAGGCTGAGTTGCTATTAATAAAAAAGTTGAAAGAATTGGAAGGGGGAGTGATCTAAAACTTAAATTTTTGGCTATTAAAGAAGTTGCTTTTGAATACAAATATTCTATAAAATTTCTTTGTGAAGTTTGGAAAATTAATAGAAGATCATATTACAAGTGGTTACACAGAACTCCTTCAAATAGAGAAAAAGAAAATGAAATTATTAAAGAAAAAATTTTAGAAATATACTATTCTGTAAATAAGATTTACGGCTTTCGTAGAATAACTATGAATGTTAACCATCAAATGAATAAAAACTATAATGTTAAAAGAATCTATAGATTAATGAAAGATGAACTAAATATTTCTTCTATAATAAGAAGAAAAAAGAAAAAATATATTAAAACTTCCGCTGAATATCAATCTGAGAATATATTAAATAGGAATTTTTCGGCGGAAAATCCTCAACAAAAAGTATTAACTGATATAACAGAGTTTAAATATGGTAAAGATAAAAAAATATACCTCTGTGCTACTTTAGATCTATATGATAGATCAATTTTATCATATTCTTTTTCAAATAAAGCTGATACAAAATTAGTATTAGAAGTTTTAAATAATAGTTTTGATAGTAACTTAACTACTAAGAGAATATTACATAGTGATAGAGGAAGTCAATTTAGATCTTTAGAATATAAATCTG
>CAZSBA010000216.1:0-1366 GCA_964605035.1 uncultured Proteiniphilum sp.
AAGTTGGCGGTGCCGGAGTGCGCTCACCGCTTGATGCGCTGCCGCCCCTCACTAGGGCGTGTTGATCAAGAGGTTCCGCTCCTCGGTGGGTGAGTCTTGAACGGTGACGCGACAGGAGATCTCTGACGAGGTGTGGGCCGTGATGGAGCCGTTGATGCCGACGGTGACCGGTCGGTCGCGGCCGTGGACGGATCACCGGCTCGCTATCGAGGGGATGGCGTGGAAGTACCGGACCGGTGCGCCGTGGCGTGACGTTCCGGAACGGTTCGGGAAGTGGAACTCGATCTACAAGCGGTTCAACCGGTGGGCCGGGGACGGCACCTGGCAGAAGCTGCTCACCGAGGTGCAGAAGCAGGCCGACGCCGCTGGGGAAATCGACTGGGTCGTCTCGATCGACTCCACGATCGCGCGCGTGCATCAGCACGGCGCGACCCTCGCCCGGGACACAGGGGGCTGTGCCGAATCACAAGAATCCGTGGTCCGAGCCGCCTGATCACGGGATCGGACGCTCCCGCGGCGGGCTGACGACCAAACTGCACCTGGTCTGCGACGGCCGCGGCCGGCCGCTGAGCATGATGATCACCGCCGGGAACATCAACGACACCACGATGATGAGCGCGGTGCTGGAGAACATCCGCGTTCCCCGCGACGGGAAGGGCCGCCCCCGCACCCACCCCGACCGGGTGCTCGCCGACAAGGGGTACCCCTCAAGGGCGAACCGCGCCTGGCTCCGCGACCGGAGGATCGCGGCGACCATCCCCGAGCGGGACGACCAGATCGCGCACCGCCGCAAGAAGCCGGGCCGGCCGATCGCTTTCGGCGACAAGCAGAAGGAACGCTACAAGGGACGCAACGTCGTAGAACGCTGCTTCAACCGTCTCAAGCAGTGGCGCGGCATCGCGATGCGCTCGGACAAACTCGCCCGCAACTACCGAGCCGCCGTCAGCCTCGCCGCGGCGCTGATCTGGATCAAGACCGATCTCCGCTGAGCGCTTCGCGCTCCTGCAGCGTGCGCTCAAGCTGTCCCACCGTCGGCGCACCCGCAAAGCCGCGCTCGGTCAGATAGACCCTGCACGCCAAGTCGGCAGTGTTCCCCTGGGACGGGAACAAGTCCTGACCGTCCAGAAGAATCGTGGGCGAGCCCGCGAAACCAGAGCTCACCGCCTCAGCCTCGGTGCGGATCAACACGAACTCCACCGGAACATCGCCCCGTCCGATCGAGTCGAGCACCAGCCGTACTCGATCGCCCGCCTCCTGCCAATTCGGGCAATCCTCGATATGCAGCACCTGGATCTTCACACGCCCATTCTCCCGCGCAACTCACGGCGGCTGGCCACCCCGCACCTTCTTGATCAACACGCCCTAG
>CAZSBA010000217.1:0-1364 GCA_964605035.1 uncultured Proteiniphilum sp.
AACAAAATTTATAATAAGTTTACCCGTAATAACACAAAAATGATATGGAAGAGAATTTGAAAATTTTTTTATGTGAAGATGATGAAAATCTTGGTATGTTACTAAGAGAATATCTTCAGGCAAAAGGTTTTGACACTGACCTATTTCCTGACGGAGAGGCCGGTTTCAAAGGTTTTGTGAAAACAAAATACGACCTGTGCATTGTTGACGTAATGATGCCTAAAAAGGATGGAGTAACATTAGTAAAGGAAATAAGACAGATCAACTCGGAGATTCCAGTGATTTTCCTTACTGCTAAAAATATGAAGGAGGATGTGCTCGAAGGCTTCAAAGCTGGTGCAGATGATTATATCACTAAGCCATTCAGTATGGAAGAGCTTGTACTTCGTATTGAAGCTATAATCCGTAGAGTTAAAGGCAAAAAGAGCAAAGAACAACAGGTGTATCATTTTGGCACAATGTCATTTGATACTCAAAAGCAAATCCTTAATATTGGTGATGCTCAGACAAAACTTACAACAAAGGAGTCTGAACTGCTTTCACTGCTTTGCGCTCATGCTAATGATATTCTTGAGCGTAATCATGCTCTGAAACAAATTTGGGAAGAGGATACATATTTCAATGCACGTAGTATGGATGTTTATATCACTAAACTGCGTAAACTATTGAAACCAGAGCCTAATATCGAAATCATCAATATTCACGGTAAGGGTTACAAATTAATTGTACCTACTGAGGAAGAAGAAAGTAGAGAGCAGTAAACATTGTTCAGAATATAATTGTAATATAGGAGGAAAACTAATATATGGTTTTCTTCCTATTTTTTTATAGGTAAAAAAGACATAGCTCCTGATATGATTAGGTACTATTATAGTCTTTACAGAGAGAGGCTCAAACCGAGTCACAATGAAGCATTATTTAATGAAGAAGTTTATTATGAAAATTTAGTCTCAAAATCTGTAAGTCAATATCAAGAAACTACATGGATGCTGGAGTCATTAAATGCTCCATCCTATAGTAACTGTGGACTCTTTAGGTCTTGCTGCTTTATAATGAATTGGCCATTGGAGGCGAAGACTAACGAAACGACGTGTAAATATTAAACAAATAAAACCCCACATTTTTTATCCCATAATTTCGGGTCAACGATAATACCGGCAGAACCGATAGATAGCCGTTCATTGTTCAAGTTTATAAGAATCATAACAGGGGGTTAATCTGAAAGTTGTATTGCGACTCTAAGCAATCGTGACATAAAAAAATAAGTGCTGTAGCTCATTAGAACTACAACACTTATCCATATTTGTTTACATTATTAAAACTCTTTTCAGAGCACTTCAAAATGCTTTTGGCGGAGAGAGAGG
>CAZSBA010000218.1:0-1364 GCA_964605035.1 uncultured Proteiniphilum sp.
TTCGGCTGTATGAACATTGCATGGGCGTATGGCAATGGTCCGGGCAAAGAAGATTCGATTAAACTTATCCGGAAGGCTTACGAAGAAGGGATTAGATTTTTTGATACTGCCGAAATTTACGGTCCCCATATCAGCGAACAATATACGGGTGAAGCTTTGAAACCATACCGAAACGATGTGATAATTGCAACGAAAATTGGATTTGATATTGATTTCGAAACTGGACAGCTGAAAGGTGGTTTGAATAGCAAACCCAAGCATATAAAACAAGCGGTAGATTATATGCTTAAACGATTGCAAACCGATTACATTGATTTATTGTACCAGCACAGGGTTGACCCCGAAGTACCAATTGAAGATGTGGCAGGAACAATGGGGGAACTTATAAAAGCCGGTAAGATTCGACATTATGGTTTGTCTGAGGCTGGTGCCGCAACCATTCGCAGGGCACATGCCGAATATCCTGTTACAGCTATACAAAACGAATATTCATTCTGGACACGCGACCCCGAAGCCGAAGTAATTCCTGTTTGTCAAGAACTGGGCATTGGTTTTGTTCCTTGGTCGCCACTGGGAATGGGTTATTTGACTGGAAAAGTAACACCCGATTATCAATTTGCCTCAGGCGATATCCGCAAAAATTCTGGCTTTCCAAGATTTACAACTGAAGCATTAATAAAAAATCGCCCGATTGTTGAGTTATTGGAAAAAGTAGGAAATAAGTATGAAGCCACATCGGGTCAAGTGGCATTGGCATGGTTGCTTGCCAAGAATCCTTTTATTGTTCCAATCCCTGGCACACGTCTCATACCAAATATGCAGGAAAATACGGGCGCAGCAAAAGTAAAACTTACGGCAGCAGATATGAATGAACTGGAAACTGGCTTTTCTGTAATTGGTGTATTTGGCGACAGAGCACCTGCAAATTTGAAATCAGCACATGATATAGGAACTAGTCTTGGAACTTCTTCCAAAGGAACACATGGAAAATCACCATTACCAAACAATAAAAAGTAAACGATATGAAAAAATCAATTTATTTAGTCGCAATATTATTTGTATCAAATATTCTAAATGCTCAAACAATCGAAACAAAATCAATAGAACAACGCCTTTTGAAAATAGAAGATAAAATGGCGATAAAAAATGTAGTAGATGTATTTTCGAACCTTGCGGACACCAAGGAAATCGAAAAACAGGTATTACTCTTTACCGAAGACGGAATTGTGGAATCCTATTCCAATGGGGTAGCATCCTCAACTTTAAAAGGTAGAAATCAGCTAAAAGAAGCATTTACAGCTTTCTTGTCGAGTTTCCGTACTGTTTACCATCAAAACAGTCAACAAACTATAGATTTACGAGGT
>CAZSBA010000219.1:0-1358 GCA_964605035.1 uncultured Proteiniphilum sp.
CAAGAGAAAATAAAGACAGAAAAGCGCGGTAAGTTCACTATGATTTTCAGATCGGAGTTTGATGAACAAATAATAAAAGGAAAGTTTGGCGACATTGAGCGAGACGAGAAGACTGGTAAATTCAATTTTGCCAATAATTCTCATCCAAAAGTGGTAATAAAGAATAAGACTGGTAATGTTGAAGCTCCTGAAACTCCTGATGGCTATTTTTCGACAGAGGAAATAAGCAAGAAGTACTCTATCAATATCAGGCATGTTCAAAAACTGACGAGAGAGGCAAGAATACCCAAAATATCACTGAAAGGATTCAACTTCTTTGAGATACCAAGTGTATTGGCTTTGTTCGGATCCTCACAAATTAATGATGGTGTCAAAGAATGGATTACTCCAGAGGAAATGGAAAAGCAATATAAAATGACCCCCGTAGCCCGCCGTTCATTTACCCATCGTCATAAAATTCCGACCAAGGCTGAATTTGGCAAAATATTCTACTCAAAGGAACATATAGACAAAGTCAAACATCTGGTCTTTAATGGCAAAGAAAATTACTACTCTGTTCAAGAAGTCATGGACAAGTATGAATTGACCAAGGACATGGTATTCTACTACTCTAATAAAAAGAAAGTTACCAAAGTAAAGTGCGGGCAACAAGTCTATCTTCTAAAGACAGAAATAGATGAATATATGGCTGAAAGAGCTCAAAACAGCGAATTACTGCCAATTACGGACGATTAACCAGGAATGATAAAAGTGAATGGTAGGTCAGCATAGGAGCATTTAAGACTTTTGCACCAGAAAACAATAATTCAAAAACAAATATAAAATGCAGCAATGTAAGACAGTTACACTAAGAAGTCGAGCCAGGCGCAATGGCACGCATTCTCTGTTTCTGGAATTCTATCCGGGCTACAGAGACCCCAAAACGATGGAACTTATACGTCGTCGTTCATTAGGTATATACATCTATTCAGAGCCTAAAACACCCAGAGAAAAGGAGTATAACGCTTTAATGATTGAGAAAGCAGAAGCAATCAGATGCAATGTCTATTCTGAGATAATCAATGAGAAATATGATTTCTTTAGTAATAACAAGAATAAGGAGAGTTTCTTGGATTATTTTGAAGAAGTAAGCAGAACCAAGCACAACAAATGGTTGTCTTCCCTCAAGCACTTCAGTGCATTCTGCCATGGCGAATGTTCCTTTGAAGAGTTAGACGTTGAGTTCTGCCGTAAATTCATGGATTATCTGATGAAAGCGAAAAGTCTCTCAACGGGAAAACCGCTAAATAGAAATTCTGCTGCCGACTATTGGATCATTTTCAGAAATATTCTCAATCTGGCTTATCGTGAGAGACGAA
>CAZSBA010000220.1:0-1295 GCA_964605035.1 uncultured Proteiniphilum sp.
AGTCAAGTCCATAATATTGTGTAAAAATAACTAGCACAATATTTGCTATTTCATTTTTATATACAATTTAGAAGATGTTATCCAATCCTCATTGATATCAATGAGGATTGCTCCTATTAGTCTAATAGCAGAATCTTCGTTAGGAAATATTCTGATTACCTTTTCTCTTCTTCTAACTTCTTCGTTTAGTCTTTCTAAGCAATTGGTTGATCTAAGTCTACTATGAACTACATCGTTAGCTAAATATGAAAAAGCATCTTCAAATCCTTCATCTAAGGTGTCTAAAGAGTTTTGAAATTTCTTTTCGTTTTCGTATTTTAAGAATATCTCGTCTTTCATTTTCCTTGCTAGATTAATATCTTGAATTTTAAATAGTGCTTTGATATCAGTTCTAAATTCTTCAGTACTTTTCTTCGGTGCTTTTGATAGGATATTTCTTAGGAAATGAACCTGACATCTTTGCCATATTACATTTACGAATGTTTCTTTTATTGCTTTTACTAGACCTTTATGAGAATCTGATATTACCATTTTAAGTCCAGATAGACCTCTGGATTTTAAATATTCAAAGAAGTTTGACCATGAGTATTCACTTTCACTATCACTTAAATCTAAGCCAATGATTTCTCTGTTTCCTTTTTCATTTATTCCTATTGCAATATGACAGGCTTTGGACACTATACGATTGTTTTCCCTTACTTTTATGTATACGACATCTACAATTATGTAGGGATATTTTATCATACTTAGATCGCTATTTCTCCATAATTTCACTTCTTCATCAAGCTCTTTAGTCAGGGATGATACAAAGGATTTAGAATATGTTTTACCACACATATTTTCTATTACCTTGGATACTTTTCTTGTTGATACTCCTTGTACATACATTTCTAACATTGTTGTAAGCAGAGCTTTTTCATTTCTTTGATATCTTTCAAAGACTTCTGTTGAAAATTTACCATCTCTTGTTCTAGGTACTCTTAGAGTTAATGTTCCTATTTTTGTTGTATAGTCACGTTCATAGTAGCCATTGCGGTAGGTACTTCTATTAGGGTTCCTTTGATAGGCTTTATTTTCTAAGTACTCATCTCGTTCTTTTTCCATAAGCTCATTAAATACTTTAGTTAGAATAGTTCTTGCCATATCGTTTTTAACTTCCGCATTGATTAAATTTTGAATATCTTCTGTGTTTATTGTAAAGTGTAATTGGGTCATTTGATTCCTCCTAGTTGTTTTTGTGGTTAAAAACATTGTACTAGTTTAGGTTTCAAATGACCTTTTCTTTTTACACAATT
>CAZSBA010000221.1:0-1266 GCA_964605035.1 uncultured Proteiniphilum sp.
GACGACACCAAATTTACTGATGCAGAAGCATATAAAGAAACTGAAGTAAGAGGTATGTATCAAGTTGAGCATGATGAGTTGTTTGCCTCTATAAGGGCAAATAAACCAATGAATGATGGTGAATGGATGACCCGCTCTAATCTACTGGCGCTTGCAGGTAGGATGGCTGCTTATTCTGGTGAAACTATCACTTTTGATCAGGCTCTTAATTCTAGTGAAGTTTTGTTTGATGATAGCCTTACTCTTGATTCAAAATATGATATCTCTGTTGCTATTCCTGGAATCACAGAATTTAAATAGGATAAAGATGAATAAAAGAGATTTTTTAAAATCGGCTGCAGCTTTAGCTGGTGCAACGGCACTAACTCCTCTGGCTTCGGCATCTTCTAAGGCAAATGATGCTTCCAGATCGTTTTCAGGAATCACATCTGCCGCTAGAGATATAAATGTAAAAGCTACAGATAAAGTTGTTCTCAAAAAGGCTTTGGGGCTTGGTATGATAACTGAGGATTTATCTCTTACAGATAAGTTTAAACTTGCAAAAGATATCGGCTTTGATGGTGTAGAGCTGAATAGCCCTGTAGATTTCTCCATGAAAGAGATTATGGAGGCTAAGGAAAAAGCGGGTATTGAAACGCCTACTGTTGTTAATAAAGATCATTGGAGCGCTCCTCTTTCTGATCCTGACCCTGAGGTTAGAAAGAAATGCATTATCTCTGTTGCAAAGTCTCTGGAGGAGATTAAAGAACTTGGAGGTGATACTGTTTTGGTGGTACCGGGGGTGGTTAATGACAAGGTTTCATATGAAGATGCATATATAACGTCTCAGAATTCAATACGTGAATTGATTCCTTACGCAGAAAAGACAGGTATGCAAATTGGACTTGAAAATGTTTGGAACAACTTCTTGATTAGTCCCGTTGAAGCTAAAAGATTCATTGATGAAATTAATCACCCACTTGTAGGCTGGTATTTTGATATAGGCAATGTTCTGCGCTATGGTTGGCCCGAGCACTGGATTAAAACACTTAACCGAAGAATAATGAAACTGCATATAAAAGAGTTTAGTCGAGAACTGATGAACTCTGCAGGTCTATGGGAAGGCTTTAAGGTTGATCTTCTGAAAGGAGATAACAACTGGCCGGTGGTAATGAAAACAGTAAGTGATATTAATCATCAGGGTGGATGGCTAACAGCCGAAGTGTCGGGTGGCGACAGAAATCATTTGAAGAAAATATCTGAACAGATGGATGAAATCATCGGTTA
>CAZSBA010000222.1:0-1249 GCA_964605035.1 uncultured Proteiniphilum sp.
CTTGACCTGATAGTTTGGCTGTGAGCAATTATGTGCTTAGTGCATCTAACGCCTGAATTAAGCCGAGCCGCGAAGCGGCTTCGGCTTAAATGAATAGTTAGACGTTAGACGTTCTTGGCGCCATCGCAAATATGCGAAGTTTGAGATTTTCGCTTTTCGAGCAAATCAGCGACCGCAGACTTTGCATAGCCAATGAACGCCGAAGTCTCATCTGCACGCAAAGCAAGACTATCCTTGCAAAGCCCAAGATAGGCTTGCCGCGCCTCAACCAGTATTGGCTTATGCTCAGCTGGCAAGCGCTCTAAAACCCATTCGGCGGCCACATCCTTGGGGACGATTCCTCCAGTTTCAGTGCTATACCAGATCCGAGCTAACGTGAGTACGATGTTCCGCTCCTCATTTTCCCAATCCTCATGAGTATTCCACAGCTTAAGGGTATCGGAAAGCACCTGGAGAAAGTCATGCTCTGGCACCGGCATGAAGACTTTTTGAGCCACTGGACCTACTAAAGCGATGCTGTGTTGCCTAGCTTTCGTTATTAGAATTGCAAGGTCGGCGTCCAAGGCGGCTGGCTCGAAGACACCTTCAAGAATATCCTCCCGCAGCCACTCCCCGAACTGCAGTTCTCGTCGTGCCGGATAACGCCAAGGCACTACTTCGTTGCATGCAACAACAGTTACCTCTAGCGGCCGGAGTATTGAGCTTTCGCATGGTGGTGCCGAGATATTCAAGAAATCGAGCATCAGGGAGCGTCTGGTAGCTTCATCCAAGCGTGCATCCACGGTAACCAGCAGATCAATGTCGCTATATGGTTTGAGGCCACCATCAATTGCAGAACCATACAAGTGTATGGCTTTCAGCGTTGATGCCAAATGGCGTTTAATTACATCGCGTGCCTGTGAAAGCTGTCTTGAGATTCCGGTGTGTATAGAGTTGCTCATCATGTCTAACTTTGTTTTAGGGCGACTGCCCTGCTGCGTAACATCGTTGCTGCTCCATAACATCAAACATCGACCCACGGCGTAACGCGCTTGCTGCTTGGATGCCCGAGGCATAGACTGTACAAAAAAACAGTCATAACAAGCCATGAAAACCGCCACTGCGCCGTTACCACCGCTGCGTTCGGTCAAGGTTCTGGACCAGTTGCGTGAGCGCATACGCTACTTGCATTATAGCTTACGAACCGAACAGGCGTATGTCCACTGGGTTCGTGCCTTCATCCGTTTCCACGGTGTGCGTCACCCGGCAA
>CAZSBA010000223.1:0-1249 GCA_964605035.1 uncultured Proteiniphilum sp.
AAACACTTTAAATGAAAGATGAAAATTAAATTGGTGATATAATATAATAAGCGAATAATTGTTATATATTGCGAAGCAAAAGGATAGGAGCATAGCTCCTATTTTTTATTTTATCTATAAAGTATATTGTGATTTTGCTAGAAGTGAATCGGAGTGCTTTACAGTAAATATAGTTTATGGTATTATTAAATGTATTAAAATATGAAAGGAGTTTTAGTTATGAAAAATTTATATATAATGCTTAATAAATTTAAAAAAATATACATTACTCCTGGATATATTATAAATTAGATAGCATATGCTTAATATACAAATCCCCTGGAATATCGACTTATATTCTAGGGGATTTTTTATAATGTTATAGCTCTGCGCTATTTAATATTAATAGTTAACATAGAGAGTATAAATAATGAAAAAATTTAAAAATATCTTCGTTTGAAAATAACTACTTAATAAAGATGCAAAAATTATAAACAAATATTTAAAGCTTATTATATGAAAAATAGGAGGAAATAAAATGATTATGAATGGTGGAATAGCGTCAATAAGATTAAGAAGATAGCGCACGAGTTGTGGCTATCGTTAAACAAATTTAATATAATGTCATAACTCCGTGCTATTTAAAGAGTAAAAATAGTGAATTAAGGAGATTATGAATGAAAGCTAAAAGTAATAATTATAGAGGAAAAGTTGATATTAGTGTATCGCAAAATTTTATTACTAGTAAAAATACTATATATAAATTAATAAAAAAAACAAATATATCCAAAAATGATTTTGTTATTGAAATTGGACCAGGAAAAGGTCATATAACAGAAGCTTTATGTGAAAAAAGTTATTGGGTTACAGCTATAGAACTAGATAGAAGTTTATATGGAAATTTAATAAATAAATTTAAAAGTAAAAATAATGTTACTCTTATTAATAAAGATTTTTTAAATTGGAAATTACCTAAAAAAAGAGAATATAAGGTATTTTCTAATATTCCTTTTTATATAACAACAAAGATTATTAAGAAATTATTATTAGAAGAGTTAAATTCACCAACTGATATGTGGCTAGTTATGGAGAAAGGTTCCGCAAAAAGATTTATGGGAATACCTAGAGAGAGTAAATTATCATTACTTTTAAAAACTAAATTTGATATTAAGATAGTGCACTATTTTAATAGAGAAGACTTCCATCCCATGCCTAGTGTAGATTGCGTCTTAGTATATTTTAAAAGAAAACATAAATATGATATATCTAA
>CAZSBA010000224.1:0-1225 GCA_964605035.1 uncultured Proteiniphilum sp.
ATCTACTGTTCGATAAAACAGGTATATTGGTTGATTTCGGTAGCCACCTTCGCCCATCAATTCCGGAAACTAAAGCTTTGATTGAAAAACTATTGGAAAAATGAAATACCTTCATAAAATAAGACTAATACTTACTTTTTACCGATACATAATATGGGTATCTGTTTTTATAAACCTGGCATGTGCATTCTTTTTATGGAAAAACGGAATTAGTGCATATTCAGCGTTATTCTGGTTAAAGCTATTTACGCTAGGAGCTTCAGTATACTTTACTAATGAGTATAAGAAAGAGGAATATTTCTACTTTTATAGTTTTGGTCTTTCTAAAAAAACTCTTTGGATTAGCATTGTTTGCTTAGATATGTTGATATTTTTCGGATTGATGATTTTATCATATAACCTACGGTCTATATTTACTTTCAACTAACTAAAGTTAATATATTATGAAAAACAAACTAGAGATTAGCAGTGTAAGACTTTTGTATGGTGACAGACTAATTCTTTCAGATGTATATCTCAAAATTGAGACAGGGAATATTATTGGTCTGTTGGGAAGAAATGG
This sequence comes from uncultured Proteiniphilum sp., assembly GCA_964605035.1. GTDB lineage: Bacteria > Bacteroidota > Bacteroidia > Bacteroidales > Dysgonomonadaceae > Proteiniphilum. The sequence goes on from CAZSBA010000224.1 coordinate 563, forward strand.
TGAAGGTAAATCATCTTTGATGCGTGTTATTTATGGTACAATAGAAAGTGAAAAATCAATTTTTATTAATGACAATCCTGTTTATGAGTCATATAAATATCCCAATCTTGTGCGCTATTTACCACAACACAACTTTATCCCGAAAAATTTAAGTCTAAAAAGAGTGTTTAGTGACTTTAGGGTTGATTATGATGATTTTGTTAATATGTTCCCTGATTTTAGAGATCGCCAAAAAAGTAAAATTGGCGATCTATCAGGAGGGATGATACGACTCACTGAGTTATTCCTTATAATAAAATCTAACACAAAGTTTGTTTTACTCGATGAGCCTTTTACACATATTAGTCCTATTCAAGCAAACACAATTAAAAGCATTATTGAAAAAGAGGCAACAGTAAAAGGCTTTCTCATTACCGACCATATGTACCGAAATATACTAAAAGTATGTGATAGGGTTTACTTGATTTTAAATGGGAAAACACGCCTGATTAATGATGTAGATGAACTCGAGAAATTAGGATATCTGAATAACTCCTCAAACAAATATTTTATCAATAAACTTTGAGTTTAGTAATCTGGCAACTGCCATGTAGTTGGTTTTGAATATTATTTCATCACCAACATGATATTTCTTTTTACCATCTATGGTTTTATTTGAACCTA
>CAZSBA010000225.1:0-1208 GCA_964605035.1 uncultured Proteiniphilum sp.
TACTATTGAAAGAGCTGTTAAAAATGAAAGATGGGATTATATTAGTTTTCAACAGGTTAGCCAACTGTCCGGAGTAGCTGAAAGCTATTTTCCGCATCTGACCTACCTGATTGATTATGTAAAGCAGTTTACCACTAATCCTGATGTAAAATTTATTTTGCATCAGACATGGGCATATTCAGCTAATTCAAATCATTCTGGATTTCCTACTTATAACAATGACCAGATGACAATGTACAATGCTATTGTTCAAGCTGCCAACGAAGCTGCTGACAGAGCTAATATTGACATAGTCGTACCCGCTGGAACCGCTATTCAGAATGGGCGTACAAGTATTGTGGGAGATACTTTTGACAGAGATGGTTATCATCTTGAAACCACCTATGGAAGGTTTACTGCTGCTTCAACTTGGTATGAAATGATTACAGGTGATGATGTAGCTCAGAATAATTACGTGCCATCGACGATTACACCAACACGTGCGATAATTGCAAAGAATGCAGCAAGTTTGGCAGTTGCAAATCCGAATTCAGTAAGCTCAATGTCTGATGAATGGGGTGTAAATTTAACTGTTGATTTTACAAGACCTATTTATATTAGTTTTGGCTCAGGATCCGGATCAAGTGACGTAACCTGGAATACTATGACTTCTTACGAAACAAATTCAACTATTAATTATCTTGCGGACGAAAATGATAATTATACTAGCATTTCTATAGAGATTACAGACAGGTTTGGTGGAATTAATGGATCTGGTCCTTCTTCAACTCAGACATCACTAAATATGCCTAGTTGGGTTTCCGGAAGTTCATTCTGGGGAAATGGGAAAGGTAATTTTAGTGGTCAATCAGAGCCAACAGGAGAGTTGTTAATTTCAGGTTTGGACGAGGCTGAAGAATACGAGATTAATATATTTTCTTCGCGCTCAAGCGTTTCCGACAATAGGAATACCAGGTTCACTATTACCGGATCGGTAACTGCAACAGGTGATATAAACAGTTCAAGCAATACTGATGAAATTGTTACATTTATTATATCACCTGATTCTAATGGAGAGGTAAGACTTAAAGCTGAGCCCGGACCTGATAATAATAATGGGGATGAGTTTTTCTATATTAATGCTATGGGAATTTCACCTAGGTAAGATTTGACAATGACACAAAAACATATTCAAATGAAAATAAATAAATTAACGATGAGAACATTGG
>CAZSBA010000226.1:0-1200 GCA_964605035.1 uncultured Proteiniphilum sp.
TGGACTTATGTCAATAAAGTAGACACGTAAAGTGAGAGATTTTTTTATGCAGCATGAGCTTCGCTTGGTGTTAGATAATCAATGCTGCTATGAATCCTTTTACGGTTGTACCAAGATTCGATATATTCAAAAAGACTTTGATAGGCGTCGTGCGAATCAATATAAGTCTTTAAGTTCACTTCTTCTTTTTTTAGCACAGCGTGAAAGGATTCGATACAGGCATTGTCATAAGGACATCCCTTCTTGCTATAGGAATGTTGTATTTCTTTTTCTGCCAAATAACTTTCAAAATCATGGCTCGTATATTGAGATCCTAAATCACTATGAAGGATTATACCTGAGCAATCAGAAACATTTAAACAAGCATTTCTTACAGCTTTTATAGCCAACTCTGCAGTCATTGAAGTATCATAAGCCCAGCCTATGATCTTCTTGCTATGAAGGTCCATAACGCTGGCAAAATAGGTCCATTCATCTTTTATGGTATGAATATAAGTGATATCTGTACACCATTTTTGGTTAATAGTGGTTGTTTTAAAGTCTTGTTCGAGTAAGTTTCCTCTTCCTTCCGCTGAAGAAGTCTTTGAGTAATAACGGTGTTTTTTGTTTACGATCGATCGAATCCCTAAAAAAGTCATTCTTCTTTGAACTCGTTTTAGACTTACTAAATAGCCGTTCTTAAGCAAAGTCTGATGGATTTTAGGAGCTCCATAGCGTCTCTTTGTATTGTAATAAATATTTAGAATCTCCTGATCCAACTTCTGATTCTCAAGTGCTCGTTTGGAAGGCTTCCGATCCCGGATTTTGTAATAAGTACTTCGATTCATTTTTAAGACTTTACACATAAGCTTGATCGGATAGATTTCATTGAATTTTGTAATAAAAGATGCGATCTCGTTTAATGTTTTTTTGCGAATATGGCTGTAGCTTTTTTTAATATTTCATTCTCCAATTCAAGTTGACGGACTTTATTTTCGAGTTCTTTATATTTTTTTAAAGAGACTTCCTTTCCTTCTTCGGTTTCTATAGAAGGAACATAGAGTTTTTTCCACTTATAAATTGTTTGCTCAACTAGGCCATATTCTTCTGCGAGCTTTGAAACTGGGATACCAGCTAGATGGAGATCGATTATTTGCTTTTTGAAATCATTAGTATATCTTTTACCTTTAGAGGACATTGTGATACACACCCTTTCTATAT
>CAZSBA010000227.1:0-1153 GCA_964605035.1 uncultured Proteiniphilum sp.
CCTGAACTGAATTGAAATCGCATCTTCTTTTGGAATACTTGGCGGCGATTCTTCTAAAGGAATTAAGGTTCTAGAAAACATTACCCATGAAATGATCCTAGAAGCAAAGAAACTTATCTTCGAAAACAAAATCAAAGTTCAGTTTGTAGAAGGAATTGAAGGTCTTTATATCGTGGCAAATCTTGTCAAAGACAAAGATCAAGCCATCGTAGAATTAAAAGATGACCACAGCTCTTTTTATTCTATTCAAAAAGACGGAGAATATCTATTGGCTCCCCCTGAAAATGAAGGAGAAAAGAATTCGACTGATTCGGATTTGGAAATTTTATCCATTGGATCTATCTTAGAATTTGCAGATACCGTTGATTTAAATGAAAACAAAGAGTTGACAACTCTTCTTGATATGCAGATTGAATACAATACAGCCATCGCTGAAGAAGGCCTCGCTAAAGAATACGGTTCATCCATCGGGAAAACTCTTTTAGAATACAACGACGAAAATGTTTTGAAAATAAAAGCAAGAGCTATGACTGCTGCAGGAAGCGACGCCAGAATGGGCGGCTGCAGCAAGCCGGTCATGATAAACTCTGGCTCCGGCAATCAGGGAATGACCGTATCGATTCCTGTTATCGTTTATGCCAAGGAATTAAAAAAAGAAAAAGAAGATCTGTATCGAGCACTTATATTATCAAATCTGATCGGTATTTATCAAAAAAGATATATTGGTAAACTTTCCGCTTTCTGCGGTGTGGTAACAGCAGCTGCCGCAAGCGGCGCCGGTATCGGCTATCTTTTAGGATTTACAAAAGAAAAAATCGAGAAAATTATTATCAACACCGTTGCCACTACAGGAGGCATGGTATGCGACGGAGCAAAACCCTCCTGCGCCTCTAAAATCTCCTTGGCTGTAGAAAATGCCATCTCTGCAGTTCAAATGGCGGACAAAGGCGTTTCCTTTTCTTCCGGCGAAGGAATCGTCGGAGAAAGCGCTGACGAAACCATAAAAAATATAGGACAAATGGCAAAGTTGGGCATGAGAACAACGGATGTGGAGATTTTGAATATTATGCTTTCAAAACATTGATAAAGAAAAGGCAGGATTCCTGCGGAACCTAGGCGAGATTCCTGGGGAACTCAGGCGGGCTCCCTTCGG
>CAZSBA010000228.1:0-1141 GCA_964605035.1 uncultured Proteiniphilum sp.
GGGTCTGGGGGAGGATATGAGGGCGAATCGCAACGCCCTTCATCCTCCCCCAGGACTGGAAATTAGTACCCTTCTCAGCCTATGAAAGTATCGAAACTGGATAATCTAAATATTTAAAACATTTTTTAATAAAATTTTTTCTGTAGAATTATAGAAGAAGGGCGGGATTGCTGAGGCCTAGGCAGAATGCCTTCGGCACCTAGGCTTTAGGCGGCACACCTGCGGTGGCCAGGGAGAGATAGATTTTAGGGAATAGGTTATATGGGTGGTGGAAAATGCAGAGCATTTTCTTCATATATTTTTGGTAGTTTCAGGGTCAACTTCCTATCCTAATATAAAAATAACCCTCACTGCAGAATACGAATCCGTGGAAGAATCCAGCACTACCCGGAACGTAGTTAGTGCACCCGGATAGGCTTACGATTCTTCCACGGATCCATGAAAGCAGTAAGAGTTTGTATTATATTTACCCAATTCCTCTAAAATTACCAAGGATTATGTACTAAAATCCCTATATATTACCAGAATGTAATAAACATACATTTTCCAACTGATGCATTTTTACTCCTAACTGTATTTTTTATAAACCTTTTTCTACCTTAAGAAGCTCTAGTATGATTTCTTCTGATAGATTCCCATGGATACTGCCGATCACTTCTCCTCTTTCCATTAAAATCAGATGAGGTAGTTCCATAGCCTGATAATTAAAGGCGAGTATTTTTTCTTCTTCTGCATCGATTTTAAAGATAATAGTATTCGGAAAAGACGCTTCTAGTTTTTTTAATATAGCTTCCACTTCCCCTTCCATATTCTCCTTCGTAAAAAACAAAAGAACTCTCTTTTCTCTCTCCTGCAGTACCTGTTTTTGAAATTCTGTTCTATCTATTTTTCTCATCTTGATCTCCTTTCAAAAAACAAAGAGCGGCAACCCGCTCTCATAGTTTTAGTATAAATCATTATTTCTACTACCTTCATAATTAATTTCAATTAAGATATTTTACCTCTTAGGAAGGACTTAAAAAAGTGTGGAGTGTGAGAGAGTGAAAGAGTGGAGTTTATGAAGAAAATGCTCTGCATTTTCAACCATCCCTATTCCCTAAAACCTATAACCTATCCCCTATCCTTTACTTTCTCTGGTCAC
>CAZSBA010000229.1:0-1116 GCA_964605035.1 uncultured Proteiniphilum sp.
TTTTTGTATGATATTAGTCACTGATTTTGGGTCCCACTACGATCCGAACATTTCGGGAACCCCGGGGTTCGGTTACGTGGAACTCGTCAAAACTCGCAGTTTTGGTCTATTCCAGCTTGTTTTGTATGTTATTATTCACTGATATTGGGTCGCACTGCGGTGTGAACGTTTCGAGAACCCCAAGGTCCGGTTACGGGGAACTCGTCAAAACTCGATGTTTTGGCCTATTCTCGCTAGTTTTGTAGGCTATTACGCACCGATTTTGGGTCCTCCTGCAATTCGAATTTTTTGGGAACCCAGGGTTCGGTTAAGGAGAACTCGTCAAAACTCGCAGTTTTGGCCTATTCTGGCCAGGTTTGTATGCTATTAGTCACTGATTTTGGGCCCTCCTGCGATCCTACCGTTTCAGAAAGCCCGGGGTCCGGTTATGGAGAACTCGTCCAAACTCACAGTTTTGGCCTATTCCGACCAGTTTTCTATGCTACTAGTCACTGATGTTGGGTCCCGCTGTGATCCAAACGTTTCGGGAACCCCGGGGTCCGGTTACGGAGAATTCGGCGAAACTCGCAGTTTCGGCCTATTGTGGCCGGTTTTGTATGCTATTAGTCACTAATTTTGGGTCCAATTACGATCCGAACGTTTTGGGAACCCCGAGGTCCGATTACGTGGAACTCGTCAGAACTCGCAGTTTTGGTCTATTCCTGCTAGTTTTGTATGTGAGTACTCCCTGATTTTGGGTCCCACTGTGGTGTGAATGTTTCGGGAACCCCAAGGTCCGGTTACCGGGAACTCGTCAAAAATCCTAGTTTTGGCCTATTGTGGCCAGTTTAGTATGCTATTGCTTACAGATTTTGGGCCCCGCTGCAATCCAAAAATTTCGGGAACCTCGGGGTCCGGTTACGGGGAACTCGTCAAAACTCGTAGTTGGGGCCTATTCCGGCCGGTTTTGTAAGCTATTAGTCCTTGATTTTGGGTACCGTTGCGATCCGAACGTTTCGTGAACCCCAAGGTCCGGTTATGGAGAACTCGGCAAAACTCGCACTTTTGGCCTATTTTGGCCATTTTTGTATGATATTAGTCACTGATTTTGGGTCCCACTACGATCCGAACATTTCG
>CAZSBA010000230.1:0-1072 GCA_964605035.1 uncultured Proteiniphilum sp.
TGGACTCGTTTAATTTTGCCGAAAAGAAGGCATTTGTGCGTGTGGATTTTAATGTGCCACTGGATGAAAACTTCAATATTACAGATGATACACGTATCCGTGCAGCATTACCAACTCTTAAGAAAATTCTTAAGGATGGAGGCAGCGTAATCATCGGTTCTCACTTGGGCAGACCTAAAGGTGCAACAGATAAATTTTCATTGAAACATATCCTACCACGGGTGTCTGAACTACTTGAAGTTGATGTACAGTTTGCCGATGATTGCATTGGCGAAGAAACAGAAACAAAAGTTGCAGCATTACGAGCTGGTGAAGCACTCCTTTTAGAGAACCTTCGCTTCTATGCAGAAGAAGAGGGCAAACCACGTCTAGCTGCCGACGCTTCTGAAGAAGAAACAGCAAAAGCAAAGAAAGAGGTTAAGGAATCGCAGAAAGAGTTCACAAAGCAATTGGCCTCATATGCCGATGTATATGTAAATGACGCTTTCGGAACAGCTCACCGTGCTCATGCTTCTACTGCCTTAATTGCTGATCATTTCGACAGCGATCATAAACTTTTTGGCTACCTGCTTCAGAATGAAATTACAGCAGTAGAAAAAGTAATGAAAGACACTGCTCGTCCGTTTACTGCTATTATGGGTGGATCTAAAGTATCATCTAAGATAGATATCATCAAAAACTTACTCGATAAAGTAGACAACCTAATTCTTGCGGGAGGAATGACATACACATTTGCAAAAGCATTTGGTGGTAACATTGGTAACTCTATAGTTGAAGATGATAAGCTTGATCTTGCAAGAGAATTGGTTGAGATGGCAAAAGAAAAAGGCGTTAATCTTGTTCTTGCTACTGACTCCAAAATTGCAGATGATTTCTCTAACGAGGCAAACACCAAATTTGCTTCAGTTAAAGATATTCCCGAAGGATGGGAAGGCCTTGATATTGGTGAAGAGTCTGAAAAAGCATTTACTGAAGTTATCAAAAATTCAAAGACAATTCTTTGGAACGGACCAGTTGGAGTATTTGAATTTGATAACTTCGAAAAAGGATCTCGCGCAGTATCAGATGCTAT
>CAZSBA010000231.1:0-1065 GCA_964605035.1 uncultured Proteiniphilum sp.
TTCTGCTCTCCCAGCGATTAGTATAATTGTACTCTTAGTCTTATAGAAATGCAAATCAAAACTGAATATTTTTCATATGAACTATAAAAAAATATTTTCTTTGTATCGACAAGTATTTCGCCTAGATTCTTAAGGTTTTTGCCTATGATTCAAACAATCAGAGTCTACCCCTCTACATCCGAATAAAAGGTCTTTCTTTTATCTGGATATTAAACTTCTCTTGGTCCTTATTTTTTTCATCAAAATCATAACTGGTATATCCGGACAATACCATCGGCTCGCATCTTTCATTCTTTAAAGCCTCTACAAGGTCTGTTACCGTTTTGCAATCGAAAGGTACTTTTGTGGCATAGCGTCCCAAGGCAATTAAATTATGGCAATCGCTGGCTCCTATAGGCTGTAGATCCAGCATCTTGCAATATTCATAGGCTTTTTTGTTTTCTTCCTCTGTAGAACTTCCGTTTAAAACTTCTATGCCGGCAAGACCTCTCACTCTTAAAAGATCTTCTCCCAACCCTCTAGAGTTTCCTCTAAAAGGATGAGCTGCTATGCAAACACCGCCTCTTTCATTGACCCAATCGATAAAATCCTGTGCTTCCAGATGAGCTTTAGGCAAATCTTCTATCCCAAATGCTAAAACATCTCCCTCAATCGACAAATACTCCACTCCTACAAAGATAGGAAAGTTTTCCTGAATAGAAATCTTTCTTGCATAATCCGCTAATCCGTACTTGTCATGATCTGTAATACAGATCCCGTCTAAACCTACTCTTTTTGCTTCCCGCACCATTTCTTTCAAATTCATCTTGCTGTCTGAAGAAAATGTACGCTCATGCATATGAAAATCGATTATCATATTCTCTCCCGTAATATATTCCTTATACCTTTCAATGGCTTATTTCTACACGTTTTCTACTCGTTTAAAACTTATCATTATCGTATACTATCACCTATCCGATGGCAAGATGTACTATTTTGCATATCTGTCTTTGGCGCTAAAATTTATTTTGTCCTATCTTTTAACTATGATAAATAATTACTATCGACAATCCCTAAATGATAATC
>CAZSBA010000232.1:0-1062 GCA_964605035.1 uncultured Proteiniphilum sp.
TTATCCACGTTTGGTAGGAAAAAATGCTCAGTTAGGTATTCACGGTCATGGCCCAACTATGACAATTTAGTAAAAGTCCGATTATCACTAAGTGCTACAGTGGTATGATTTACATGGATGAAGTAGATATTAAAAATGGCAGAAAAGCATTTGACAAAATATTAGAAGAGTGCTTTTATGATTATAATAGAGGATATCGTCAGTTTAAACTGAAAATTGGTAGGGGATTTAAGTGGATGTCCGCTGAAGAGGGGTTAAAGAGAGATGTTGAAGTTACAAGAATGGTAGATAGTTATTTTCCTGATGTGGATATTTTAGTAGATGCTAACGATGGTTATACCTTAAAAGATTTTATCCGTTATCTTGAGCAACTCGAAGACGTTTCGATATGGTGGATAGAAGAACCTTTTAGAGAAACAATGGATGATTTCACTGCACTAAGAAAATGGTTGGATGAAAACAGAAAAAGGAATACTTTACTTGCCGATGGTGAGGCAAGACCTGATTTGAAGCTTGCACTTGAAATGAGTAGAAACAAGGTGTTAGATGTTTATCTAGAAGATATTATGGGTTACGGATTCACTAATTGGAGAAAATTGATGCCTATTTTAATAGAAAATGGGTTGCAGGCCTCTCCTCATAACTGGGGTGATTATTTAAAGACAATTTATACCGGACATCTTGCTGGTGGTATGGGAAATGTTGTGACAAATGAAGGTGTTACATGTTTCTCAAATGATATTGATTTTGGATTCAACAGAGTAGAGAATGGAGTTTTTATTCCTTCTAGTGCCCCTGGCTTTGGTGTTTCATTATTGAAATAGACTCATCAATAATCAAATATATATTTACAATAATGTAGATGATTATTTAACGAGAACTTGATATATGGGAATATTTTTGTTTTTTATTTCGAAAAGTTTATGTTTATTAGTCAGGTTTTATCTATTTTTGAATAATTGACATTTTTATTATCTACAAACTAAAATAAATTTAAAACAATGGGCTATTCAAGAAGACAATTTATTAAAACTGCAGGGTTAGCAACTGCAGGAACTATTT
>CAZSBA010000233.1:0-1056 GCA_964605035.1 uncultured Proteiniphilum sp.
GGAGCTTGCAAAAGAATATGACTTACCGTTGTCTTCACTAGGAAGATGGATTAAACAGCATCAGGAAACAGGCTCATTCAAAGAGAAAGATAACCGCAGTGAAGAAGAAAATGAGCTCCTAGAGCTTCGTAAAGAAAATCAAAGACTTAAGATGGAAAATGACATTTTAAAGCAAGCGGCGCTGATACTAGGACGAAAGTAGAAGTCATTAAAGGAAACAAAGACAGATACTCGATATCAGCAATGTGTGACGTCCTACAAATCCCAAGAAGCACCTACTACTACGAAGCAAAATCAAATCCTGAAGAGGACGATATAGCTAAAGATATAATCCGAATTTTCAAATCCAGTAGACGTAACTATGGTACTCGAAAAATTAAAAAAGATCTTGAAGTCGAAGGCAAAGTAGTTTCTAGACGTCGTATAGGCCGTATCATGAAGGAGAATGATTTAGTGTCAAGCTATACCGTTGCTCAATACAAGATTTTAAGACAGCCAACGAATGAGGAAAAAATCTGTAATGAAGTTAATCGTGAATTTGACAACCGTAACCACCTGGAAGTAGTTGTAAGTGATTTGACTTATGTTCGAGTGGCTGGAAAATGGAACTATGTATGCATAATACTAGATCTTCACAACAGAGAAATTATCGGCTATAGCGCGGGTCCTAGAAAAGATGCCCTGCTGGTATATCAGGCATTTGCGAGTATCAAGCACAACTTAAACGACATTTCGATTTTTCATACTGACCGTGGTAGTGAGTTTAAAAACAACGCTATAGATAGCATTATTGAAACATTTAAAATCAAGCGCTCGCTCAGCAGAAAAGGCTGTCCCTATGACAATGCTGTAGCTGAGGCAGCTTTCAAAGTATTCAAGACAGAGTTTGTAAATCAGCAGCTATTTATTTCACTAGAGCAGCTAAAAATTGAGTTGTTCGATTATGTAAACTGGTACAACAATATTAGGATACATTCTTCATTGGGATATTTGAGTCCGGTTGCGTATAGAAGCAAACTTCTTAAGGAAGTTGTCTAGTTTAGTGTTGACAGTCCA
>CAZSBA010000234.1:0-1051 GCA_964605035.1 uncultured Proteiniphilum sp.
GTGGGTGCGCGCACAAGGATCGGGCACCCTGAACATTGTTGGCCCAGGCCAGCCGTACGAGACCGAACGCAGCGGATCTCCGGGCTACTGGTACGTCGCTGGCACGTACAACGGTGGCTACTGGTCGGTTGAGGCGCCCGGATCCGGGACCGTCAGCAGCTCTGGCACCTACTCCTTCTGTCTCAATCCGTGAGCCTGCCCCGAAGCCGTGCAGTCATCCTCCTGGTGTCCGCTGGCGCGGCGCTGACGGCCTGCACCGACTCCGGTCACCCGGCCACGGAGTCTGCAACCCACACGCAGCGGGTAGCTGAGCCCGATCCGGGGCGAGGCCCGACGGCAGCCCCGCTCCGCGAGACTGCGTGGGGCATGGCCATCCCCGAGGCACCGATCGACCGGAGCAACGAAGCCGAGATGGCCAGGCAGTGGTGGACCGCCAAAGCTTCGTGCCTCACCGAGAACGGCTTCCCCGCCCACTACGACGGCGAGGGAATCACGATCACGGGCGGCGGATCAGATCAGCGCGAGGCTCGGCGGGCCCAGTCAGCCGCATGCCACGAGGCGATCACGGAAAGGCTCGGGCCCCTTCCCACCGAGATCCCCTACTCCGCTGACGAGCTCCGAGCCCAGCACGCCCTCCTGGTCGAGTCAGCAGACTGCCTCCGGCAGCGTGGCTACCCACCATCGACCGAGCCGCCGAGCGTGGACGCCTTCATCGCCAACGAGTACCTCGTCTACGCAGGGAATGAGCAGGCCCTTGACGACCGCTGGAGTCCCTACCCTGAAGATCCGAACGCCTATCTTCGGGCAGAAGTAGCGTGCCCCTACCCCATGGGCCCCGAGATCACCGCCTGGCTGGCGGACAAGTCGCCGTGAGTCCGCCGGGTGGCCCCGCCCTGGGACGCCGCTGCTTTCCGTGTTCCTTCTCGGGTGCGGTCAGGGTGGCGTTCCCGACCCTCTCCTACCGCTGGTGGCCCACAGCTTCGCCCTAACCGCCGGGCAGGCTGGGACCGGAGCGGGTTCCTCAATGTGCGGGCCGGTGTACCCGTCAGGG
>CAZSBA010000235.1:0-1019 GCA_964605035.1 uncultured Proteiniphilum sp.
ATATTTACGCTAACTTCAATCCGAAGTATGCTCAATTTGCGATTACAATTCTAAGAACTTACTACAACTTTTGTCGCCCTTTTAAATCAGCGGATAAAAAGGTTTTGACACCTGCTCAAAGATTAGGGATTACAGATAAACAATTTGATTGGAAAGATATAATTTATTTCAAATGACAAAAAGAGCTTGGAGTAATCCCAAGCTCTTGTGCTTTATCTTTACTGTTCTTCTTCAATTAACGCACCCGTTAACTCAATAAGTTTTTTCTTTCATATACATGAAAATAGTAGTTATACGGATTTTTATCATTCTTTATCCCTTTTTGGGCAAATACCTCATTCCATTCCTCATAATTCACTTCTGGAAAAAAAGTATCTCCTTCGAATTCATGATGTATTTTTGTGATGTACATTTTCTCAACATAAGGGAAAAACAAATTATAAATCTGTTCTCCTCCGAAAATAAAAATTTCTTCTTCGTTTTTACATAACTCAAAAACATCTTCTATTGAATGAACAATTTCACAACCATTAAAGGTAAACCCCTTATCTCTCGTCAGAATAATATTTCTTCTGTCAGGTAAGGCTCTTCCGATTGATTCAAGGTTCTTCCTACCTAATATTATCGGATGTCCCTTTGTAGTATTTTTAACATATTCCCAGTCCTTGGGAATCCTCCAAGGAATGTCATTCTCTTTGCCAATCACTCTATTCTTATCCATCGCAGCAATCAAAGAAACTTTCATTTATAACACAGCCTTTTTAACTAATTTACCATCTAATTTCTTATTTCTATCAAAAAACCTTTTCTCATTATCCTGCCCGTTAGTTGAATAAGCAATTTTTTCTATAAGTTATATTATCATAATACCACAAAATCACAAATTTTCATTCAATTATCATTTTCAATTGCATTTTATAAATCATTTTGTATGTAATTTGGTATGTAAGTTAAAATGAAAAAAGTAGTCCATTTTGAAGTACATTTTGTCATTTTGTACTCCAAAACTGAACTACTTA
>CAZSBA010000236.1:0-1018 GCA_964605035.1 uncultured Proteiniphilum sp.
GCCGGGACATCCGCACCCAGTTCGTCGTCGAGGCGATGATCGTCTGCCTCATCGGTGGTGCCTTCGGCGTGCTGCTCGGCGGTGGGCTGGGCATGCTCGGGGCGAAGCTGCTGGGCACGTTCGTGCTCCCGCCCCCGCTGGCCATCATGGTCTCGCTCGGGTTCGCCCTGGCCATCGGCCTGTTCTTCGGGTGGTACCCGGCGAACAAGGCGGCCAAGCTCGACCCGATCGAGGCGCTGCGCTACGAGTGACCGGACCGCTTCCGCTCACGCAGCTCCAGCACACCGGCCACCAGGATGACCACGATGCTCAGCTGCCCCAGAAGGAAGAATGGGACGGCACCGATGATCGCCAGGTAGCCGCCCACGAGGGCCAGGATCCGGGACACGCCGGCATCCTGCGCCGGGGTGAGATGGGCACGACCCACCAGCCAGCCGCCCAGGATGATCTGCACCAGGATGAGCGGGAGAGTGGAGAAGTCGAAGGTTTCGGTCATCAGGATGCCGTACAGGGCCACCTCCACGGCCAGCAGCGCCAGGCCGAACCACAGGGCTCCCGTGGTGGCGACCCGGGGACGTGAGCCGGGGGAGCCGGAAGAATCAGCGCGCCTGCGGTAGCTGAGCAGGTGGGCGATGATCCCGAGCGCCAGTCCCGGCGGTGCCAGCAGCCCGGTGATGTTGATCACCGGGTCATCGGGCTGGCTGGTGAACCCGACCACCAGCCAGCTGACCCAGCCCACCCCGGCCACCAGTGCACCGACGGTACCGAGGGATCCCAACGGGATGAACCTGCGTCCGGCGAGGGCGCCGGCCAGTGCCAGCACGCAGCCCAGGGTGCCCAGCGCCCCGGCGATGATCCACGGGTTGAAGTCCAGGTCGAGCCGGAACCACAGGGTGAGTGAGGGGTAGGCGACGGCCTGGAGGATGAGTCCGGCGAGGTGGAGGTGGCGTGCGTTCATCGTCCGGCGGCCCGCCGGATGGCGTCGAGGAACTCCAGGTAGCGGGCCCGCACCGCGAGC
>CAZSBA010000237.1:0-1008 GCA_964605035.1 uncultured Proteiniphilum sp.
TACCTCTTACTTCAGTTTCTTTATATGCTTCTGCATCAGTAAATTTGGTGTCGTCTGCAAGGTTCCACGGATTCTTGCCAGTAATTTTATGTTCACCCGTTCTGCAGTCTACATAACATCTGCCATCACTACCAATGAGTTCCACTGCATAAGATGGAGTAGTATTGTTTTGCTGACGACAGAAGAAATAAATCTTTGCTCCGTCATCATACTCATATGTTAATCCAAAGTGATCATATACATTACCAAACTTAGGATCGATACGCTTCTGCCTGCCTCCGGTACCGCTAATCTTCAACGGAGCCTTATCGCCCATAGCCCATGAAAACATATCGATACTATGAATAGCCTGCTCTACCAAATGATCTCCCGAAAGCCAATTATAATAAAGCCAGTTTCTAAGTTTATACTCCATATCCGACCATCCACGCTGTCTTTCCTTAAACCACAGTTCGCCGGTGTTATATGAAGCTTCTCCGCCCAGAATAGTGCCAATCTGTCCGTTCAATACCCTTCCAAAAGTATCTCTTTTAGGTTGATGATATCTCCAGCAGAAACCCGAAACAAGAGAAAGGTTCTTAGCCTTAGCTTTTTTTGCTGCTTCCATTACTCTTCTTAAACCCGGACCATCCACCGCAAATGGTTTCTCACAGAAAATATGTTTATTAGCATTTACAGCTGCTTCAAGATGCATTGGTCTAAAGCAAGGAGGTGCAGCTAATAGTACTACATCCACATCAGAGTCTATTACCTTCTGATAAGCATCTAGCCCCACAAATCTATTGCTTTCAGGCACCTGCACCTTATCGCCATATCTTTCTTTTAAATTGTTGTAAGAGTTTTGCAGATGATCTTCAAAAGCATCTGCCATGGCAGTAATAATAACATTTGGATCTGCATTTAGTGCCTCTCCGGCAGCACCAGTTCCTCGCCCACCACAACCAATTAGCCCCACTTTCAAAGTGTTACTGTTTGATGTCCAGATAGAGTTAGACCCTAATGATGTAT